>CAKZZR010000270.1 GCA_937885475.1 uncultured Treponema sp. | reverse complement strand
TTGTTATTATACCCCCGCCGATAATGGTTCCGTCGTCGTACAGAACAACGGACTGCCCCGGAGCCACCGCACGCTGCGGTTCTGCAAAGGTTACCTTCCACGGCGTGCCTACAAAATTCTCGTCGGCTGCGGGCGCATAGCGCTCTATGGCAGCCTTTACAGGCTTTGAGGCCAGGCGGATTTTTACGAACGCCTCTATTTTTTCCTGTGGCTCAACGTTTCCCGGCCAAACAAAATCGTCCGCAATAAGGGCGGCGGAATTCAAGTCGTCGTTTGAGGCAAGCACAACCAGATTATTCCGCGCGTCTATTGAATGCACGTACAGCGGCTTGGGCGCGCTTACGCCAAGTCCGCGACGCTGCCCCACCGTATAATGCTCAATGCCGCGGTGCTTTCCAAGCACATGCCCGTCCAGCTCGATGATGTCGCCCGGAACCGAAGGCTTATCGGCAAAAAGAAGGTCAAAGTATTCCTCAGGAATAAAATCCTGGCTCTCCTCCCGCTCAGCCGCGCTCAGTCCGTACTCCTTTGCAAGCCGGAACACTTCTTTTTTTGGGATGTCCGCAAGCGGAAAGCGAACCTTTTCCAGCGTTTCTGACGGCACGCGGTAAATAAAATACGTCTGATCCTTTGACTGATCCATCGCCGTATGAATCATGCACGGAGTCTTGTCCGTCCCAAAAAGTCCGTTCACAGGACGCACGATTTTTGCGTAATGTCCCGTGCAAAAATAGTCGTATTCAATATTCAGCTGCTTTATGCCAAGGTGCAGCGCACCGAATTTTATATAGCGGTTGCATCGGATGCATGGATTCGGCGTTCTTCCGGCGCGGTATTCCGCCTTGAAGTAGTCGAGCACCTCCTTTCGGTAGGTGTCCTTTACGTCGATGACGTGATATTCAATGCCCTGCTCCTTGCAGAACGCACGGCACTGCTCTATATCCTCAACCTCGCCGGGACCATAGCAGGAATCATGGAGCGTTTTTCCCTGCGGAAGGTCGGGAAGCTTTCCGTCCCACAAGGACATGGTAACGCCAATGACCTTGCAGCCCTTCTGCTTCAATAAAAGCGCGGTAAGCGTTGAGTCAACCCCGCCGGAAAGTCCCACCACAACGGTATCACCGGCTTCCGGCATGTTCTGTTCAATAAAATCCATACTTTTTCAGTATAGAATATTTAGAGCGCTTGCACAATTGAGAAACCCGCACGCTTCTGCTAAAATGACCTCATGAAAACAAACATGATTCTTTCAGCTTCCGGCTGGCGTAAGGTGTTCGCCATCTCCGGTGCGGAGCAGGACAAAACCGCCATGATTGGCGAGGATAACATTGCAATCTCAATCTATGCGGCAAAGGTATTTGCCGACTACATAAAGGAACGGAGCAAAAAGATGTCGCCCCGCGTGGTGCTGGGCATGGACTCCCGCCCTACCGGACAGGCGATTGCAGAAGCCGCAGTAAAATGCTTTGCCTCCCAGGGCATCGACACGGAGTTCCTAGGCATAACGGCAGCGCCGGAAATCATGGCGCACGCACGAAAGGCAGATGGCTTCATGTACATTTCCGCAAGCCACAATCCGGTAGGACACAACGGCATCAAATTCGGGCTTAACGGCGGCGGCGTGCTGAACGGCGCTGAGAACGCCCTTCTGGTGGAAAAATTCAACGCGCTCTGCGCAGAGGACGATGCCCAGCAAAAGGCATTTGAGCTTATCCGTACCGTTCCCGAAGAAAAAATCGCCGCGGTCTACAAGAACGCCGCGCGGAACAAGCAAAATGCACTCGCCTCTTACCACGACTTTCTGCTCAATTCCATAACGGCAAAGGAAACGCGCGAGGAGCAGGAGCATATATTTTCGCTCATCAAAGAAGGCGTCAAAAAACGCGGCATCGGCGTAGTGTGCGACATGAACGGCTCAGCCCGTGCGCTTTCCGTGGACAAGGACTTTTTTGCGGAAAACGGCATCTCATTCTACGCAATAAACGACACTGCAGGAAGAATCGTCCACGAGATAATCCCGGAAAGTGAGAATTTAGTTCACGTCGCCGCAGAAATGGAACGGCTTCAGGCGCAGGGCAAAACCGACGCAATCCTAGGCTACATGCCTGACTGCGACGGAGACCGAGGAAACATCGTATACTGGGACGAAAATCAAAAAAAGGCGGTGATTCTCAAGGCGCAGGAGGTGTTCAATCTTTCCGTTCTGTCCGAGCTGACATATCAACTTTGGTCAGGAGCAAAAAATCCCGCCGTTGCCGTAAACTGCCCTACCTCCATGAGGATTGAGGAGACGGCGAAGGAGCTCGGCGCAAAGGTGTTCCGAGGCGAAGTCGGAGAAGCGAACATAGTGAACCTTGCCGCCGAAAAGCGCGCGGAAGGCTTTGACGTGCGCATTTTTGGCGAAGGCTCAAACGGAGGAACGATTACCCATCCGTCTGCCGTGCGCGATCCGCTGAACACTATATTCGCAATCATCAAGCTGCTGAGCATTAAAGACCAGCTCAAGCTTTGGTGTGAAAAACGTGGCGCTGCTTTACGCGAGGAGCCTTCCATAACGGACATACTTTCCACGCTGCCCGCCTACACCACCACCGGCGTTTCTGAGCCGCGCGCCGTTCTCCACATAGAAACGACCGACCACGCGGTTCTCAAGGGAAAATTCCAGGCTATCTTTGAAGCAGAATGGAACAAAAAAAGAGATGAGCTTCAGAAATACGGAATCGAGCGCTGGGAAGCCGTCATCACCAACGGAACGAAGGAAACTCGTGGCGTAACGGACTTCAGCCAGAGCAAGAAGGGCGGGCTCAAGATTCTCTTCAAAGGCAAGGATGACACGCCGCTCGCCTTTATCTGGATGCGGGGCAGCGGCACCGAGCCGGTATTCCGAATCATGTGCGACGTAAAAGGCACGAACGCCGAACTGGAGCGCAACCTTCTCGCATGGGAAACGGAACTTCTCCTTAAGAGCGACAAGGCATAGGAAGGATGAGAGCCGAGGAAGCCACATTATAGGCTTTCAGGGCAAAGGCATTAATTCCGGATGGTTGAAAACTGGGGGCAAACTATAAAAAACAGCGCGAAGGAGAGTTTGCGGCTTTCAAAAGCACTCTGACTTTAGCTGTCGCGCAAGCGACAGTTCAATAGTTCCTTTGCTAAAGTCAGC
>CAKZZR010000269.1 GCA_937885475.1 uncultured Treponema sp. | reverse complement strand
CGCACATCGAGAACATCGCAAAATTCGGCGTTTCCAGCGTGGTTGCCGTAAACAAATTCGTAACCGACACCGACGAAGAAATCGCCGCTCTCAAAAAACTCTGCGCTGAGCATGGCGCCGAAGCCGTCCTATGCGAAGGCTGGGGAAAGGGCGGCGACGGAGCCACAGAACTTGCACAAACAGTGGTACGCACAATCGACGGCAAGAAGGCTGAATTCCGCTTCCTGTATGAGGACGCGCTCCCGCTGGACAAAAAAATCGAGGTCATTGCAACCAGCATTTACCGCGCTTCACGAGTGGAATTTCAGGGAACTTCTCTCAAAAAACTTAAGGACTTTGAGGCTCTGGGCTATGGTTCCCTTCCCGTATGCATCGCCAAGACGCAGAATTCCATAAGCCATGACCCAAAGCTCATCGGAGCGCCAAGCGGCTACGTGTTCCCCGTGCGCGACGTACAATTGTATGCAGGAGCCGGCTTTGTGGTCGCGCTCGCAGGAGACATCATGACCATGCCAGGACTTCCAAAACTTCCTGCCGCGCTTGACATTGATGTTGATGACGACGGAATCATAAGCGGATTGTTTTAATGTAAAATATTCGCTACAATATAAAAGCCTTCCCGCAATGCGCCGAAGGTTTCGTCCCTGTAGCTCATCTGGATAGAGCGGTTGCCTCCTAAGCAACAGGTAGTGTGTTCGAATCACATCTGGGACAAAGCAAAAAAAATGCCCGGCACGTCCGGGCATTTTTGTCTTAAAATCGTCTAAAAATCGTAGTATATGCCGCGCCGAACAAGCCCGGCAAAGCCGTCTGAAGCCACGTCCGTATTCTCGCATCCGTCGTTGTAGTGGCAGATGAACGTTTTTTGGCGCAGTTCCGGGCTGAGCGTTTCCTTAAGCTCGTCATAGCTTGCGTGAACGGCGTTCTTCTGAAACTGGCAGTCGTGAAAAATTCCCTCAATCTGATACTTGTGCGTAATCCAGTCGATAAGCTCCGGGTCATTCTTTGAGTCTCCGCTGAACAGTATGCGGTCATCAATAAGAACACCCAGAGAATAAAATGAATTCTTCCATGTGTTCCTGCTGGAAAACAGGTGCTTCGTCCTGAAAATCGTAAGCTTTATTCCGCCCACAAAAATCTCGTAGCATGGACGAGGCGTTCCCCGCACCTTTACCGGCGCAAGCTGCTCAAAATAGTCGTCAAACGTCATTTTTTGGCGCAGTCCGTCTTCTCCGCGCACAGAAAGTCCACCCCGCAATGACCAGTTCCAGAGGATTTTCTTGTACTCGTTGGTCAGAATCAGGCGGGGCTTTGTTCCCCGGCAATACATGTCAGAAAGCGCCACTTCCTCCAGGCCGCCAATGTGATCCGCGTGGGAATGGGTAATCAGTATGTTCTCAATTTCCGTGATGTCTGAATTGAACAGATGGAACGAATAAGGACAGAGAGTTCCGCAGTCAACAAGGACGTGATCCGTTCCTTTTACGATAAGAAAATTATTCTGAAAATTCTTCTTTGTGAACGCGCTCCCCGCACCTAAAAAGAATAATGAAAGCTGCCCGTCATTGGTCAATTCAATTTTTCCGCAAAAATCTCTGTTTTTCATCGCTTCAGTATAGCACAATACTTCGGTTTAGAATAGAATTACTCCATGAATTTAGCCGCTATTCAACATTATTCCTTCGATAATTTTTGCTACGCACTCAACGACGACGAGCTTGTCATCAGCATTCTGACCGGAAAGGACGTGGACAGGGTGTTCATTGTTTCCGGCGACCCGTTTGAGGCGGGAATAATGGGCGGAAACTGGCAATGGCACGGGACCGAAAAGGAAATCACCGCCAAAAAGGAGCTTCAGAACCACTTTAGGTGGACGACGGTGCTGCGCCCGGAATTCAAGCGCCTTTCCTACTATTTCAGAATCCTGAGCGGAACCGAGGAACGGTTCTTTACCTACAACGGCTTTTTTACAAAAGAAGAATTTGAGAACGGCGGAAGCCGCCACGGAAAATTCATCATGCCGTGGATGAACAGCGCCGACACAAACCGCACGCCCGCATGGGCAGAGAACGCCGTCTGGTATCAGATTTTTCCCTCGCGCTTTGCACGCGGAAAGAGCGACTTTACTCCTCAGAACCTGATTCCGTGGCAAAAATACGGCGAAAGCATTCCTTTCTCCAAAAATCACAGGGAACCGGTCTACGGAGGAAACATCCAGGGAATCATAGACCACCTTGACTACCTCAAGGAGCTGGGCATTACCGGAATCTATACCACTCCGCTTAACAAGGCTTCCAGCCAGCACAAGTACGACACCACCGACTACATGGAAATTGACGAGGAATTCGGCACCAAGGAAACCATGCGCCGCTTCGTGCAGGAAGCCCACGCGCGCGGAATCAGCGTCATGCTGGACGGCGTATTCAACCATAGCGGCTGGTTCTTTGAAAAGTGGCAGGACGTCTGGAAAAACCGCGAGAATTCCGCCTACAAGGACTGGTTCATGGTGAACGACTTTAACTTTACGGAGCCTGCCCACGGACACGGTCAAGGCAACGCAGGAACCGGCAAATACTATTCGTTCGCATTCACAGACTTCATGCCCAAGCTGAACACGAACAACAAGGAAGTGCGGGACTACATCATCAGCGCATGCCGCTCATGGGTACAGGACTACGACATAGACGGTCTTCGTCTTGACGTTGCTAACGAAATTTCACACGTATTCTGCCAGGAGCTGCGCGCGGCAATGAAGGCACTTAAGCCAGAATTCTACATCATCGGCGAAATCTGGCACAACTCCATGCCGTGGCTGCGCGGAACAGAATATGATTCCGTCATGAACTACCCGCTGCAGAACAGCATCGCGGACTTCTGCGCGCAGGACAAGCAGTGCGTGAAGGACTTTGAATTTGCGGTGAACCGCTGCTACAGCATGTACTACGAGCAGACCAACCGCGTCCTCTTCAATCAGATGGACAGCCACGACACAATCCGCATACTGAACCGATGCGGCAAGAACAAAACTCGCGCGCGTCAGGCGCTCACACTGCTTTTTGCCATGCCCGGCTCCGTGTGCATTTACTACGGCACGGAAATAATGCTTGAGGGCGGCTACGACCCGGACAACCGCCGCTGCATGCCGTGGAACGAAATTGAGGCTGGCATGTTCAAGGACGATTTTGCCTTCATGCAGACGCTCATCGCGCTCAGAAAGGAACAGGGCGCGCTCCGCAGCACAGACTACGAATTCATCTATGACAAGGATGACGCTTACGGCAAAAGCCGCATTCTGCGCATTGCGAAGCACGCTGAAGGCGAGACCATAATCGTCCTGCTGAACTGCGGCACCTTCCCCGATGACTTTGCCACCGACGAGGCCGCCGCCGCCCAAATTCTGCTCCGCTCCCCGGGAATCCTCGTGTACAAAACGCAATAGCAAAAAAAATCTCTCTTTTCATACTTTTTTGCTATGTATCACGTACAAACTCTGTGATACAATACAGATATGATTAAGCCTCTTGTAAAATTGTTCAACGCGCTGGGAGCAAACACCAACCCCGGCGAAATAGCCCATGCCATGTCATGCGGAATTTTGTTAGGACTCATGCCAAAGAATAACCTGCTTTGGTATCTCGTCCTGGTTTTCATTCTGTTCATCCGTATAAACAAGCCCGCCTACGCTGTGTCGCTCCTTGTGGGAAGCGCCCTTGCACCCCTGCTTGACCCGGCGTTTGACGCAATCGGCTACGCGTTCCTTACGGTGCCGGCGTTCTCGGGCTTCTTTGGAACGCTTCTGGACGTACCGTTTGTGGCGCTTACCAAATTCAACAATACGATAGTCATGGGTGCGTTCCTTGCAGGAATCATTCTTTATGTTCCGCTCTATTTTTTGTGCCGCGCCCTTATTTTCTTATGGCGACAGCATGTGGTTCCGTTCATGCAGAAAAGCAAACTTGGAAAACTCGTCGTAAAGCTGCCGCTCATATCTAAAATCGCAGGTCTTGCAGGAGGAAACTGATGAAAAACACAACCGACAGCACAAAAACTCCTAAAAAACAGAAGCAGAAAAAGCCGGAAAAGCGTTTTCCGTCAAAAAAACTTCCCGCGCTCTTCAAAAAAAAGCTCACCCCAGAGAATTTTGAGAAAAAAATCCTCGCAAAGCTCTACATTCAGGCAGACAAGGACTTTATTCAGGGCATGTACACAGAAAAAAGCCAGCTGAAGGGAAAGGACGTGATCGGCGTTCCTGCGGACGCGACGTTCACCAAAAAGGAGCTGAAGCATCTTAAGGCGGTTTCAAAATCAATCGCCACGAACAAAAGCCGGTTCAATGCGGCTCCGTTCATCGCTGTCGTCGTGCTTATCGCGGCGCTCGGTATAAGCGTAACGCTATTCAAGAACGTAGCTGTAAAGGCCGCCGTTCAGACCGGGCTTCAGAACGCCCTTGGCGCACGGTGCGACATTCAGAAGGTCAACGTGCAGATTTTTAAGGCGAACCTGACTATTGAGCAGCTTGCGCAGGCAAACAAGGACTCGCCCATGACGAACTTGTTTGAATTCCAGCGGCTTAACCTTGACTTCAATCTTGCCCAGCTGCTCCGTGGCCGCTTTGATGCTCAGGAAATTGAGATTACCGGCGTTGCGCTTGGCACACCCCGAACAACGAGCGGTGCACTTCCTGCGAAGCTTCAGAAAAAGCTGGATAAAAAAGAAAAGAAGCAGAAAAAAGAGGACGACACAGGCTTCTATTCCGCGCTCAGCGGAAAGGGCGGCAGCATAGAGGCAATCGGTGCAAGCCTTCTGGGAAATTTTTCGGACTACGACCCGCAAAAACTTGTGGAAGAGCTTCGCGCCTCGCTCCAGACAGAAAAAAAATCCAAGGAGGTTGCCGCCGCCGTTGAGTCTATCAGCAAAAAATGGGCGGACAAGCCCGCGGAATTTGAGAAGCAGGCGAACGAGCTTAAGGCTTCAGCAGAAGACATTATGGCGCTCAGACCGGAATCGTTCAAGAATCCCGCTGACATTCCCCCGGCAATAAAAAAAATCGAGGGCGCAATAAACAACGGTAAGCAGGTTCAGGCTTCCGTAGAAAAAACGCTTGACGAATTCAACAAGGACAAGGACGTGGTTCAGCGCCTTTCTGAGGAATTGGAGACCGCCGTAAAAAGCGACCGCGCGTTGCTTTCGGCACAGGTCTCAAAGTATGCGGGCATTTCGCTTGACGAGGGCAAAGGAATTCTCACCGGCGCACTGGATGAGGCTGGCTACCGTCTGCTCGGAAAATACTATCCATACCTTCAGAAGGCAGTTTCCTACGCCGCACAGATGAAGCAAAACCAGAAGGCGGCAAAGGAAAAGCAGAAGGCAAAAAAAGAAAAGGCGAGCCGCCGCGCCGCCGGACGCGACGTTTACTGGAAGGAAGACCGCATTCCGACGATTCTTATAGAGCATGCGGTTGCTTCCGGAGCGGGCTTTACGGCAGAAGCGACGGACATTTCAAACGACATGAACAAGCGCGGCGAGCCACTCAAGGCGCGGGGAACCTATACCGTTGGTAAGCAAGCCCACTCCGCAAGCCTTACCATTGACGCGCGCGAAAACACGAGCGCACCGCTTTTAACTGCGGACTACAAGGGAACTGCATACCCGCTGAGCATTCAGATTGCGGAAGGCTCTGACGCAGCGGGCGTTCCGTCGTTCAAGGGAACAACGGGCATTCAGGCAAATCTCAGTGCCGACGAGGATTCCGCATTCAGCGTAAAGGCCGCATTCAACATGAATCCTATCGCCATCACCGCAACGCCACTCCCGGAAGAGCGCATAAACGCAATTTACCAGAAGGCGCTTGCCTCCGTAAAGACAATGAACCTTGGCGCGGACGTACGATTTTCCAAGGCGGCAGGTCTTGACCTTAACCTTACCACGGACGCAGACAAGCAGATTTCTGCGGCGCTCAAAAGCGTCATCGGAAATCAGGCGGAGGAAGCAAAGAACGAGGCAATGGCACGCCTTTCAAAGGAACTTGAAAGCAAAACGTCCGGAGCGCTTTCTGAAATCGCTGGGTTTGACACGTTGGCAAAGAGCATTTCCGAAAACGGACTTTCGGTAAGCGCCGTGAACGACCAGCTTGAAGCTAAGAAAAAAGAACTTACGAATCTTGCTGACGACATACAGAATCAGGCAAAGCAGGCCGCCGAGCGCGCCGCAGCGGAAGCCGCAGCAAAACTACAGGCAGAGGCTGACGCGGCAAAGGCAAAGGCTCAGGCAGAGGCAGAAGCCGCAAAGGCACGGGCACAGGCAGAAGCTGACGCTGCAGCAGCCCGCGCAAAGGCAGAGGCAGATGCCGCAGCAGAACGCGCAAAAAAGGAGGCAGAGGAAAAAGCCGCCAGCGCCGCAAAGAACGCAATCAAAGGTCTCAAGTTCTGATTTTTTCAGAATGCGTCAATTCCAGCAAAAAAAACAAAACCCCGGATAACGCAAGATCCGGGGCTCTTTTTTGGAAGCAGGCTTGTTCAACTAGGCGCGCACATCCATACACGCGCACTCGCTATTTTTTATTTTTTCCTGCAATCTTGTGATAAAAACTGTACTGGCAACCGGGAAGCTTCTTGCACGTATACAAAAGCTCGTCGGCACGCTGATACAATTGGTCAAAGCTTTCGCCCGCCCCCTCAGTGAACACCGCGCCAAGGCTTACCGAAACCTTGCGGTCGCGGAGCGGCTTTATTGAAATGCCATGCACAGAACTAAAGAAGCGCTCAATACACATGGCACCAATCTTTTCATCCTGCACGCTGAGCGCAAAAATGGCAAACTCGTCGCCGCCCAAGCGCATGACAATGTCGTTTCCGCGGAATGAACGCTTCATGCATTTTGCAATCTCCACAAGCACCTCGTCGCCCACTGAATGCCCGAAGTTGTCGTTTATCGCCTTGAATTTGTCCACATCGAACAGGCAGAACATGCCGCACATTCCCTTCTTCAGAAGATATTCTATGCGCCGCTCGCCGCTTCCCCGGTTCAGAATCTTCGTCAGTCCGTCCGTCTGAGAAAGATAGAACAGCTCTGTCTCCATCTTTTTGTTCGAGGTGATGTCCGTAAACGAGATGATGACGATTTCCTCATGATTTGAAAGCACCACGACCTTTGCGTGTCCCAGAATCCAGCGCAAATCATTTTCTGCGCGGTGAAGCGCAAATTCAAAGGTATACTCCAAGTCGCTCCGTTGCAGATTAAGGATTTTTTGTATGATTTCGTCCTTCTCGTTCGATTCAATTTTGTCCAAAATGGCGGTGATGTTGCCATTTGCGCTTACGATGATGTCCCAGCCGAACATATTCAGCGCAGCCGGATTCATGATGAGAATTTCCTTTGAAACCCGCTTGAACGAAAGCACGCCCGCGCTCTGCGACTGAAGAATTTCGCTGTAGACCTCATTCTGATTCTCAAGCGTGCTTTTTACCGCCTGCTGATATTCAAGCTCGCGCCTTTTTTCCTCGTCTATCTGCTGGATTGAAAAAACAACATATTTCAGCTTGCCGTCGTAATTCCTGCTGACCGGCGAAAAGGACGCGCGGAACCATTCAGAGAACACCGAAAGAAAATCCACGTTCAGAATCTTACGGTCGGCAAAGCGTTCCTCAAGCGTGTCAAAATTGCAGAATTCGTGCAGCGCCGGAAGATAGTCTGCGGCAACAATGCCCTCAAGAAGAAGCGGAAATTTTGTGCGCGCAGAACCGCCATCATCGGCAAATTTCTGATTGATTTGCGGGCAAGTCTTCAGCACGCTGAAATTGTCATCAATCACGTTCACCAGATACATCGAAAGATTTATTTCCGTTACCGACTGAAAAATCTTGTGCTCAAAGGAATCGCGCTGCTTGAAGTCGTTCAGAACGAAGGTCGCCACCGACTGCAACAAAAGCGACGAGACATCTTCCCTCAAAAAGTTCTTTACACCGATAAAGCCGTAGGTTTTTCCTTCCGAAGTAAGCGGCACTACGATAAGCTTTCTTATTTTTTGCGCGGAAACAAAATTCCAGGCGACGCTGCCCTCCTCCAACGAAAGCGTGTCGACATCAATAAAAAGCTCGCCCTGCTCTTCCATCAAAGAAAACCATTCCCGCAGGGAATCGATTGTATATTCCTTAAAATTGTCGGGCGTAGCCTCTGAATCTTCAGAAACCCACTCGTAGGCATTCCGCATGTGTATGTCGTCTTCCTCAAACTGAAAGATGAACGCACGTTCCGCGCAATAATAGTCTGCAATTATAGAAAGCAGATTGTTTATAGAAACACCGAAATCATCATCCTTTGAAAAAAGGGTCTGAATGCATTCTACAAGCGCTTCCTGAACTTCAAGTTTCTGCTCAATTTCGTCATAGCTTAGCTTCGGTAGATTTTCCATACATATAGATTATATCATCATGTTCAAAAAAAGCAAAAAAAAGAACCTTGCATAGGCAAGGTTCCAGAAGAGCCGTTTAACAGAATCGAACTGTTGACCTCTTGATTACGAAGCAAGTGCTCTACCAACTGAGCTAAAACGGCAATAATTTCAATTTATTCGCCCTGAGTTTTGTAGCGCATGCTGATTTGCTGCTGCTTTCCCGTCTGGGCATTATATACGTCGATGACTCGCTTCATCTCTGCGATGCTATCCACAACGACATAGGTATCATACACAATTATTCGACGTTTTTCAACCATTTTATTAATTTCTTCTTTCGTTGTATCAATATCCAAGCCCGCCCAATGCGCAATGTCCGGAATGGTAACGTCAAAGCGGATTTCCTTGTCGCTCTTTGAGGAATCGTGATTCATCTCGTGAAGCATAAGGAACACGTCGGCAACGCGTGCCTGATTGTCGTCGATGACAAGGATGTTGAAGCGGCGGCGCTGGTCGTAGATGCGCTTGCAGAACAGCTTGAGCAAATTCAAGGCGAGCTGCGGGTTTCCGGTGATGAGCGTCTCAAAATTCTCCTTGCTGAATTCAAGGCATTTTACCGATGTTTTTGCCATGCAGGTTGCGGAACGCGGCGTATTCTCAAGAATCGCCATCTCGCCAAAGAATTCTCCGGCGCGCAGAATGTCAAGGTTCTTGCTGGTGCCGCTCACGCACTTCAAAAGCTGAACGACGCCCTTCTGGATAAGATAGAACGTGTCGCCAGGCTCGTATTCAGAGATGATAACCTGTCCCGGCGAATATTTTTTTGCGAAGCGCTCGAACGCCGGAAGCTCAAACTGCTTGAGCGCGCCGGAGCCGTCGCCATCAGAGGCATATTCGTCGTATACGGAAGGATTGCGGTCGTTGTGAAGCTTTGACTCAGAGAACATCTTCTTAACCTCGTCAATGCACTTTGCAGAAGGAAAGCGCTGCATGAACTTAAGGCAGACGTCGTAGCATGAAACATAGCGCTCCTCGTTGAAGAACGAGCGTGCAACGGAAAGCATTCCCGTAACCTGATTCTCCGGAACGCTCTGAAGGATGTTCTCTATCTTGCGGTGAATCTGACGCAGCTGGTTGGAAAAAACCCGCAGCATCTTCATGATAATCTGCTTGTTGCCGCTGAAGTTCGTCTCGAATTCCTGCACGGTAAGGCACACGGCAACACTGTCGGTAAGCGCGCTAGCCGTTTCCTCCCGCGGAAAGCGTCCCAGCGCGGACTTTACGCCAAAAAATTCGCCGGGCTTCACCTGATTTGCGACAGGTGCCCTTGTTTCCGGATCAGTGGAAGAAAGCACAATAAGACCTTTCTGCAGGATGAAAATTCGGTCATCCCTGTCATTTTCAAAATATGGAATGGCGCCTTTTTTATACGCAATAACCTTCGGCATTATAGTCTCCAACAGGAATTCAAAGTATGGAAACCATTATACCACAAAGTTTATTTTTATGCTATGTTTATCTCTATGATTGACCTGCACACCCACACCACCGCATCAGACGGACAATATTCACCACGGGAGCTTATGCAAAAAGCCGCCGAAAAAAGCATTTCAGTACTTGCCATCACGGATCACGACACGGTCGCAGGACTTGAGGAAGGCGCGCAAGCCGCACAGGAATACGGAATAACGTTCGTACCGGGAATTGAGCTGAACATTCAGCGCCCAGGCTGCGAATTTCATCTTCTGGGGCTGGGCTTGCAGACGATTTCCGCAAGCATGCGCGACATAATCCAGTTTTTGATGGACAGCAGGAACGAGCGGAACCAGTTCGTCGTAAGCAAGATGAACGAGGACGGCATTGACGTTACGCTTGAGCAAATTCAGAGCGAGTTCCCCGGTCAGGTACTGGGGCGACCGCACTTTGCAGCATGGCTTGAGGAGCATAGCATCGTACGGCACCGCCAGCAAGCGTTTGACAAATACCTTGCGCGCGGACGACCGTGGCATGTTGAGCGCGTCGGTGCAAACCTTGACGAGTCCATTCAGGCAATCTACGATTCAGGCGGAATTCCGGTGCTGGCGCACCCCATGTCGCTCTATCTTTCGTGGACAAAGCTGGAGCCGGTGCTAGTAGACTTTCATGAACGGGGAATTCTTGGAATGGAATGCTTTCATCCCGGAGCCAGAGTGGGCGAATGCCTGCGTCTTGAAGAAATCGCGCGGCGGCTGGGCTTTTTTGTAACCGCGGGCAGCGATTTTCACGGCGAGAAGGTTCGCGCGGACAGAAAGCCAGGACACACCTGCGGCGGAAAAAAAATTGACGACCGCTTCTGGCTTGAGGAGCTCAAGCCCGCGCTGGAAGCACGTCAAAAGCCGTAATCGGACGCGCAGCTGGAGCACCGCACCTTTTGTCCGTCTAAAACTCGCATAAAAATTATTTTTTTACTTTTTTTTAAAAAACTTCACAAAGAATTGCAGAAATCTGCATCAAACCGCTTTTAACTAAGAAGAGGTAAAACGATGCAGATTTTTTCTTTTTCTCCATTTGGATACGAAGGCGCACTGGTAACCGTTGAGGTTGATTTGCGCCGCGGCATTCCCGCAGTCGATTTGGTAGGACTTGCTGACAACGCCGTAAAGGAAGCGCGGGAACGGATGCAGGCGGCGATTCGCAATTCCGGCTTTGATTTTCCGCCGGAACGCGTCCTGATAAGTCTTTCGCCGGCGGATTTAAAGAAGGAGGGCGCGGGCTTTGACCTTCCCATCGCGCTTGGCGTTCTGTATGAAAGCCTTGCCGCAAAGGATGGCACGGAGCAGCCGTTTTCAGAGCCGGTGCTTATCATGGGCGAACTTGAGCTTTCTGGAAGAATACGGCCGGTTCGCGGCGTTCATGCGGCGGCATCCACAGCGGCAGCAGGCGGAATCCTAAAGTGTATCGTTCCCGTTCAGAATGCGGAGGAAGCGCGGGAGGTAAGCGGAATGGCAGTGTTCGGGGCGGAAAATCTTACGGAAGCCTTTAACGCGCTCAAAAATCCCGAGGTGTTCACAAAAAAAATCAGCCATGAGGAAGCGGAAGAATGTCTGGACGGCTTTGAGGAAACGGACGGCGTATACTTTTCAAAAATAAGAGCGGAATATGAATTCGCGTTTATAAAAGGACAGAAAAAACTTATCCGAGCCCTGCAGATTGCGGCAGCGGGCGGACACAATCTTATTGCAGTTGGTGCGCCGGGCTGCGGCAAGACGATGGCGATTCAAAAGCTGCCCGCGCTTCTTCCTGCGCTCACCAAGGAGAAAGCGCAGCCGCTTACGCGCGTATATTCGATTGCCGGTCTGCTTCCGCCGGGAAAAAGCCTCATCCGCACGGCACCGTTCCGCGTTCCGCATCAAACGGCTTCGCTTGAGGGAATGTGTGGCGGGGGTGCGCAATGCCGTCCCGGAGAGATAAGCCTTGCGCACAATGGCGTGCTATTTTTGGACGAGGCGGCGGAATTCAGAACGTCGGTACTGCAAATGCTCCGCGTACCTATTGAGACCGGTAGCATCACCATCACGCGCGCGGGGCGGACTACGGTGTATCCGGCGGAATTCCAGCTGGTGATGGCATCAAATCCGTGTCCGTGCGGAAACTACGGCTCAGAGTCAAAAATCTGTCTCTGCTCGGCGCGCTCCGTGGAATTATATTGGAAGAAATTTTCCGCACCGTTGCTTGACCGTATGGACTTGCGGGTTTCCGTAGCAAATGAGGCTGATGACAAAAAGCCTGTTTCCACAGCGGAACTGCGAACGGACATTGCCCGTGCGGTGCTTGCCGAGCGTCGCCGTCAGGGAAAGAAGAACGCGCGGCTTTCCGCAGATGAGATTGCCCTGCACTGCGCCATCGCTGACGAGGACAGGGAATTCCTTGCTCGGAATGCGGCGCGGAACAATTTTTCGCCGCGGGCAACGGCAAGCATCCTCAAGGTGGCGCGCACCATAGCTGATTTGGACGGCAAGAGGAGCATAGAATCAGCGCATATAAAAGAAGCGGTCGAACTCAGAAAGCCGTTCAATGACTTCATGACCAGCGGGAACTGACGTTAAAAAGAAAAAGCCTTGCATTTCTGCAAGACCTAATTACCGGAGAAGAGACTTGAACTCTTACGCCATCGCTGACAAAAGATTTTGAGTCTTTCGTGTCTACCATTCCACCACTCCGGCGAATGGTTGTACTTTATCAGATTCGCGGGGGTTTTTCAAGTGCTTTTTGTTCGTTATACTCTTTTTTTGTAGGATTTTTTATGGACGAAATTACAAGGGCGTGCGAGCAGGTTTTAAAGACGGTTTTTGGCTACGACTCATTCAGACCGATGCAGCTGGACATCATAAAGAACGTGCTGCAAAAAAACGACACGCTGGCAATCATGCCAACCGGTGGCGGAAAGTCAATCTGCTATCAGATTCCCGCGCTCCTGTTCCCCGGAATCACAGTGGTCGTCTCGCCGCTCATCTCAGACGTGTGCTCTTCCGATCTATGTCAGCTCGCTCATCGAAAACGGAATCGAAGCCGTCTACCTGAACAGCTCGCTTGACTGGGATTCCTACAAGGAGACCGTCAAAAAACTCAAGGCTGGCGCCATAAAGCTGGTCTATGTGTCGCCGGAAGGTCTTTCCACGGAGCGGATGCAGTCGATTCTTCACGAATGCTCCGTTCCTATAAGCTGCATCACGATTGACGAGGCGCACTGCGTTTCGGAATGGGGGCACGACTTCCGCCCGGACTATCTTTCAATCGCCGCAATCAGAAACCAATTTCCACAAGC
>CAKZZR010000268.1 GCA_937885475.1 uncultured Treponema sp. | reverse complement strand
CAAGTGTGACTGGAGTTCAGACGTGTGCTCTTCCGATCTCCATAGGTTTTAAAATCCTCCAGCAGCTTGCGTTCTGCCGGATAGCCAATTTCGCTCGTTTCCTGTTCCTCTATAATGGTGGCATCGGCAATAGTGCCGTCCGCAATGTTTACGACGACCACAATCGGACCATTCCGCCCGGCGCCCTGACCTGTGAATGCCCCGTCAGAATAGAGTGGTGCGCTTTCTTTTTTTGCACAGCCAGAAAGAATCATAAGGCTTGCCAGCGCGGTGAACATGATAGTAGAAAAAATATGTTTCATAGATGACCTCGGTTACTCTTTGCTTACTTACAATGATACACCGTTTTTCAAAAATATGCCATATTGAGCGCAATGGATGCGTGCGATTGATAAAAAATGCATTTTTGTTCAATTTTTGCTAATTTTGTTGACTTTTTGAACAAATATAATACTAATTTTGAACATTATGAGGGGTTACATGGCTAGAGTGTATCTTGGACTGACCGGCGACATCATTCATCCCGGTATCATCAACATCATAAACGAGGGCGCAAAATACGGCGACGTTGTGGTGGGGCTTCTGACCGACAAGGCAATCGTGAACCACAAGCGGCTTCCGTATCTGACCTACGAGCAGCGCAAGGCTGTTGTTGAGAACATAAAGAATGTGACCGAGGTCATTCCGCAGGAGGACTGGAGCTATGTGCCGAATATCCGCCGTCTCAAGCCGGAATTTATGATTCACGGCGACGATTGGAAGACGAACTATCTTTCTAAAATCCGTGATGAGGTTTTTGAGGCAATGAAGGAATGGGGCGGCACGGTCATAGAGATTCCCTATACAAAGGGAATAAACTCAAGCTCGCTTGCCGAGAATGCTTCTGCCATTGGAACAACTCCGGACGTACGCCGTGCAACGTTGCGACGCCTTATTTCCGCAAAAAAAATCGTACGTATTATGGAAGCTCATTCCGGCTTGAGCGGACTTATTGTTGAAAATACACAGGTTATGAAAGACGACGGACTTCATCAGTTTGACGGAATGTGGTCTTCCTCTCTTACTGATTCCACAAGCAAAGGTAAGCCGGATATTGAGGCCGTTGACCTTACGACTCGTCTTCAGAGCCTTACTGACATTCTTGAATGTACGACAAAGCCGATTATTTATGACGGCGATACAGGCGGAATTCCAGAGCACTTTGTATTTACAGTCAGAACATTGGAAAGAAACGGTGTTTCTGCTGTAATTATCGAAGACAAGAAAGGCCTTAAGAAGAATTCTCTGTTCGGTACGGAAGCAAAGCAGGTTCTTGCGACAGAAGAAGAATTCTGTGAGAAGATTGCTGCCGGAAAAAAAGCACAGGTTACCAAAGATTTCATGATTATTGCCCGAATTGAAGAAATCATTGCTGGTTATTCTGTTGATGAGGCTTTGAACAAGGCATTTGCCGCTGTCCGGGCTGGGGCTGACGGAGTTATGATTCACTCTAAGGATAAGAGCGGGGAAGACATCAAGGAATTCTGCCAGAGATTCAGAAAAGAGTATTCTGGCATTCCTTTGGTTCTTGTTCCTACTACATACAATCAGTTTACGGAAGATGAGCTTGCTGAATGGGGGGCAAACATCATAATTTATGCAAACCACATGCTCCGTTCAAGCTATCCTGCGATGCAGCGTGTTGCAGAAAAAATCCTTAAAGCTGAGCGCAGCCTTGAGGTTAATGATGATTGTATGCCAATCAAGCAGATTCTGGAATTGATTCCAGGTACCAAATGAATGAACCCCGCCGCAAGCAGCGGGGGATCGTTCGTTCTCATAAGGTATTGCAGTCGGATTTAATACCCCTTTATTTGACCTAAAGGTCGGGGTATTAAACCCTCCGCACGAATAAGCATAAATAGGAGAAAATATTTTGATTCGACCGTCTTATTTTTATGATTTGTGTTTGAAAAATGGAACTGATTTTTTTGCCGGTGTACCGGACTCTCTTTTGAAAAATTTCTGTGCATATGTAACGGACAATGCGCCTCATGAAAAGCACATCATCTCTGCAAATGAAGGCAGCGCGACGGGTCTTGCCTGCGGCTATCATTTTGCGACTGGTAAAATTCCGCTCATCTATATGCAGAATTCCGGCGAAGGAAACATGGTGAATCCTCTCATGTCTCTTGCTGACCCGGACGTTTATTCTGTTCCGATGCTGATAGTAATCGGCTGGCGCGGAGAACCGGGAGTTCATGATGAACCACAGCATGTAAAACAGGGAAAGGTTACTTGTGCCTTGCTTGAGGCAATGCAGGTTCCGTATGAAGTTTTGAGCGAAAACGAAGCTGACCTTCCTGCTCAATTTGAAAAGGCTTACAAATACATCCGCGAGAACAATGCACAGTACGCGTTCGTAATCCGCAAGGGAACTTTTGACGACTACAAGCTCGTGAACAATGTTCCTGTTGAAGGAAAAATGAGCCGCGAGGAAGCGATTGAGAAAATCATGCTTGGTGCAGATGAGCGTACAGCCTTTGTGTCAACAACAGGTATGGCAAGCCGGGAGCTTTACGAGCTTCGTGAGAAGCACGGTATGGGGCACGAGCGGGACTTCCTTACTGTAGGCGGAATGGGGCATGCAAGCCAGATTGCGCTTTCAATCGCCCTTCAGAAAAAGGACCGCAGCATTTTCTGTATCGACGGAGACGGAGCAACAATCATGCAGATGGGCGGACTTGCAACAATAGGTACAAGAAATCCTTCAAATATGGTACACTTTGTTCTGAATAACGGAGCGCATGATTCTGTTGGAGGACAGCCAACTGTAGGCCGTGAGATAGACTTGTGTGCGATTGCTGCCGGCTGCGGATATGACAATGTTGTCCGCGTCGAAACTCCGGAGGAGCTGGATGCTGTGCTTCATGACGACGAAACAAAGGAAAAACTTACTTTTGTTGAAGTCATGGTTACAAAAGGCGCCAGAAAAGATTTGGGCCGTCCAAAGTCAACTCCTGTAGAAAACAAAGTTGCTTTGATGGCATTTTTGAATAAATAAGCAGGGAAGAGCTGGGGTTTTAGGGGAAGAAAACCCCGGCTTTGAAGTAGAGGGAGTGTCTTCCCATAAGGAATGAAAAATTATGATACGACAGGCTGTTATTGTTGCGGGCGGACTTGGTAGCCGCTTTGGAGACAGAACTAAACTCATGCCGAAAGGTTTTATTGAAATTGACGGTATTCCTATGGTGGAGCGTTCTGTAAAAAAATTGATTGAAGCTGGAATCGAAGAAATCATCATCGGTACTGGTCATTGTTCTGAATATTACGATGAACTTGCAAAAAAATATCATGTAATAAAAACTGTCCGCAATGACAATTATGCAAACACAAGCAGCATGGGAACACTTGAAGTGTGCGTTCCGTACATTAAAGGTGATTTTATTCTTCTTGAAAGCGATTTGATTTATGATGCTGTCGGTCTTTCCGTTCTTCAGAATGAAAGCCGCTCAAACGTAATTCTTGCAAGCGGCAAGTCAAACAGTCATGATGAAGTATATCTTGCAGCTGACGGAAATGGCGTTCTCTGCGAGGTAAGTAAAAACAAGGAAATCATTCCAAATCCTGCCGGAGAGCTTGTAGGAATCACGAAAATTTCTAAGTCATGCCTTGAAAAGATGATGGCTTATTACAAGTCAAGCGCTGACCTCATCAAACTTGACTATGAGTCCGCACTCAAGCAGGTAAGCCTGTCCGGAGAACCTGTGTACGTTCACAAAGTTGAGTATTATGCCTGGACGGAAATTGATGATGAATCAATGCTGGAGCGCGCACTTACGCAGATTTATCCGCGAATCAAGGAAAATGAGGAGGTTCATTCAATCCGCAGGGAAGTTCTTTTGAACCCGGGCCCGGCAACAACAACTGACAGCGTAAAATATGCACAGGTTCAGAGCGACATCTGTCCCCGTGAATATGAATTCGGCGACCTGATGGAATGGTGCGCCACAGAGCTTACCCGATTTGTTGCTGATCCCGCTGAATACACGACTGTAATGTTCGGCTGTTCTGGAACAGGCGCAGACGAAGCCATGGTTTCTTCTGTAGTTCCTGAAGACGGAAAACTCCTCATCATTGACAACGGTTCCTACGGAAACCGCATGGCAAAGATTGCTGCCGTACACAAGCTTGATTTTGACGTATTTGAAAGCTCTACTTATGAGCCGATTGACCTTGCAAAGCTTGAGGAGGCCGTAAAATCAAAGAAATATACTCACCTTGCCGGCGTATACCATGAGACGACTACAGGCTTGCTTAACCCAATCAAGGAAATATGTGCAATTGCAAAAAAATACGGCCTTACGACAATTTTTGACGCAGTTTCTGCGTATGCCGGAATTCCTATGGATTTGAATGACATCGGGGTTGATTTCATTTCCTCTACTTCAAACAAGAACATTCAGGGTATGGCGGGCGTAGGATTCGTAATCTGCCGCAGAAAGGCTCTTGAGGCGACAAAAGATATTCCTGTACGAAATTTCTATCTGAATCTTTGGGCTCAGTACGAATATTTCCAGAAAACGCATCAGACCCGCTTTACTCCTCCGGTACAGACTTTCTATGCCCTTCGCCAGGCTATCATTGAAACTCAGGTGGAAACGGTAGAAAAGAGGGCGGAGCGCTACATTGCATGCTGGAAGATTCTTGTTGAGACTGTAAAGAAACTCGGCCTTGAAATGCTTGTAAAGGAAGAAAACCAGAGCCACTTAATTACGGCTATTCTTGAGCCAAAAAGTCCCAGATACAGTTTTGAGGCTCTTCATGATTTTGCAAAGAAGTACCAGTTTACCATCTATCCTGGAAAACTCGGCAACATCAATACGTTCCGCATTGCAAATATCGGCGACATTCAGCCGTCTGAGATGAAGGCTTTCTGTGAAAAACTTGAGGAATTCATGAAGGATATTCTGTAGGAACAAAAAACGCTTCTTGCAGGAATATGATGCGGCGTGCATTTGCTTGCACGCCGTATTTTTTTTGTTTCATAGTTTATATAAAAATGCTATAGTAGATTCATGTCTGAAAAAATAAAAAACATTCTTCTGGAAGTGTGCGCCAATCTTTTTTTTATCGGTGCCTTGCTTTTTTTATTCGTGAATCCCTGGGCTGACAAAAATTATCCAATGCAGAAGCATTGGAACGTGTTCTTTGTGCTGTCTGCGGACACGTCCGGGCATGATTCTGGAACCGGGCTTTCCATTTTTCTTGGCTTCGTGCTGCCGTCCGTCATCCTGTTCCTTGTTTTTACGGCATTCCGCATTTTTATATGGAAGAAAAAAGGACTGACGCTTCCGGCGGGCAAATACCTCTGCGCGGCGGCTATGCTGTTCGCGCTTTCGCTTGCAGTGACGGCATTCTCAAAGCAGGGCTGGAGGTACGTGCAAATCAGCCGCGCTGTAAAGGCAGCTCCCGCAGATTCAGAATTCTACCGCGCGCATTTTGTGGATACCTCAGAAGTCTCGCTTACTGCGCCGCAAAAAAAGCGCAATCTTGTGTATATTTTTATGGAGTCGATGGAAAATTCCTACGCCGATTACGATAACGGCGGCGTTATGCCTGTGAATCTTATTCCAGAGCTTACCGCGCTTTGCAATGAAGGCGTGAATTTTGGCGCTTCGCAGGGGCTTGGCGGCGGCGAAAACCTTGAGGGCACTTCGTGGACGTCTGCGGGACTGCTTTCTAAGACGATGGGCGTTCCCTATTTTATGCCGTTCTCAAAAAATGCGGACGGCTCTCAGGGATGCCTTGACAACACAAGGTCGCTGTACGATTTTCTTTCTGACCAGGGCTACCGCAATGTGTTTGCTATGGGCTCTGAGAAACAGTTTGAGAACCGCGACCTTATCCTTGAGCGCCATGGCGTTGAGGTGCATGACATAGGCTATTATAAGGCTAGCGGCATGATTCCCGCGGACTATCAGGTGTTCTGGGGCTTTGAGGATCAGAAACTGTACGAGGTTTCAAAAAAGGAGCTGGAAGCCTTGGGCGAGCGATTTCTTGCAGACGGCGCGCCGTTCTCTTTTTCGTTGCTTACGGTTGACACTCATTTTCCGTCGGGCTTTAAATGCGCGCTCTGCATGACGGAGCATTCCAGCCAGATTGAGAACGTCATTTCGTGCGCGGACCGTCAGGTTGCCGCGTTCATACGATGGATTCAGTCTACGACCTGGGGGCGCGATACGGTAATCGTCATCACTGGCGACCACAATTATCTTGACGCGCCGCTGAATAATTTCATGCGTGAGCATGGGGCTGCGCATTCATGGGCGGAATTGCAGGCTCGGCGGCATTTTTTCAATCTGTTCATCAATGCGGCAAAGGAACCGCCTGCGGCACTGGGCAGAAGTCGCGCGTTCTCCTCGTTTGACATGATGCCGTCTGTTCTGGAGGCGCTTGGCTTTACGTTTGATACGGACGGAATTGCGCTGGGGCGCTCCCTGTTTTCTGAGGAGCCGACCCTTATAGAGCGTTTTGGAGTTCAGAGCGTCGAGGCGGAGACCATGCGGCGCACCGTACAGTACGAGCGCTTAAAATGAACTGTTTCTGACGGTTCCGCTAAAGGGGGCGGGCAGAAACGCTTATTCCTTGGGTTTTGGCATGCTACGTGCGCGGGCGGTCGCCTCCTTCGTCAAATCCTTTATGACCTCGCTTGCAATAATCAGTCCTACCACGGAAGGAACGAATGCCGTGCTTCCGGGAATGTCCCTGCGCTCCGTGCATTTGTGTTGCGCTCCCGGTGGGCAGATGCAGTGGCTTCGGCAGCTTATCGCCATGTCCTCGATGGGGCGGAGCGGCTTTTCCTTTGAGTACACAACCTTAACGTTTTTTATTCCGCGCTTCTTGCATTCCTGACGCATGACGCGGGCAAGAGGGCAGACCGAGGTTTCTGCTATGTCCGCTACCTCAAACATCGCGGGATTCAGCTTGTTTCCCGCGCCCATGCTTGAGATAATCCGTGTTCCCGCTTCCTTCGCCTGAAGAATCAGCTGGATTTTTGCAGTTACGGTGTCCACGGCATCAATCACATAATCATATTTTGTAAAATCAAATTGATTGCGGGTTTCTGGTAGATAGAAGCATTTAAATCCGTTCACTTCGGCATCAGGGTTTATGTCAAGAATCCGCTCCTTCATTACGTCAACCTTGTATTTTCCGATGGTTTTTCTTGTTGCGATAATCTGTCTGTTCAGATTTGTAAGGCATACCTTGTCGTCGTCGATGATGTCGATGTGGCAAATTCCGCTGCGTACGAGCGCCTCAACGGCAAAGCCTCCTACGCCTCCCACTCCGAATACCGCGACATGAGCGTGGTTCAGGATGTCCATCGCTTCTTTTCCGACTAATAGCTCTGTTCTCGAAAATTGATTCAGCATGGTGCTGTATTCTACCCTGAAGTCCCCTCCCGAATCAATCTGCGCCGTTATAGTAAAAAATTATAGCTGTTTCTTGAGAATTCTTTTTCTTTAATGGTGAATCAATGGTAGAATCAGCAGGGGGGCGACCAGCATGAAAAAAAAAGACGTTTTCGCTTTTGTTCTATAAGATAAAGCAGCTCTTTGGCTTTGAGACGCACAGCCGCTACATGAAGAATTATTTTGACATGTCAAATGCGCGCTCGGGCGTAATGGTTTCGTCCATTATCATCGTGCTTGAGCTGTGGATAGGGAATGCACTCCTATCATTGCCAACGAGTACCGCCTGTAATTACAGTTTTGAGTACACGAACGAGCAGAATGTTTTTGTCTTGTTGATGAACGAGGTTTCAATGCGTTCCTCAAACATGGCAATTTTTGGCGCTTTTACGCCGCCAATTCCGTACAGAATCCAGTTGTCGCCATCCTTGAACAAAAGGATTATGGAAACCATGTTGTTCTTCTTTACGCAGGTGATTCCCTTGTGGCGAAGCGACTGGTCATTCGTCATGACGTACAGAAGGTAGTCGTCAGTCTTTTCTATCGTTATAGGTGTTTTTGTAACGCCGAATGGTCCTATGTCTATGCTGGCGTCAATCAGCTTGGTATGCTCGTCCAGCATTTTCTGCGAGTCGATGACGGCAGTTTCATACAAGTCAAAATAGCGCTCATGGTGCACTGACCAGTAGGGGATGCCCGCATAGCCTTCAACGTCCTCCAGCACGGCGGACAGGCGTTCTGCAAGGTCCTCGTTTCCGCTGACCGGCTTAACCTGAATGATTTCCGCAAGATAGTTTGGCGCATGGTCTTTTACAAGGTCAACCAGCTTTTGCACGCCGGGATTCTGGCTTTCAATTGCCATATTTTTTGCCTTGTCGATGCTTTTTATAAGAACCTCACCGTTCTGTACCGTGGCCGCATCAGTTTCCGTCAGTTTTGAATTGAATGGAAGCGCCGTCGCAAGGAACGGAAGCATCGTCAAAAAAGAAATGAGCAGTATTTTTCGTATCATCATGGTATAAATATAGTCAGAAATTGATTTTCTTTCAATCGCCGCAGTGATATAATGAGCATACTATGATTTCTAAAAAAATACAGTCAATTATTGAAAGTCCGTCGAACGGCGTAATCCGCAAGATGTTTGAGGAAGGCATTCTCCTTAAGAAAAAGTTCGGAGAAAAGAACGTGTACGATTTCAGTCTTGGAAATCCTGATTTAGATCCGCCTGATGAGGTTCTTGATGCCATTGAGGAAGTTGCAAAGGATAGAAGCCACATGTGCCACGGCTACATGCCTAACGCCGGCTATGCAGAGGTTCGCGAGGCGATGGCAAAAAAAACGCAGCAGGAGCAGGGCGTTCCGGTTTCCTTTGACAGTGTCGTCATGGCTGTTGGCGCGGCGGCGGCGCTCAACTGTGTCATAAAATCATTGGTTGATGAGGGGGACGAGGTTCTTGCTCCCTGCCCGTATTTTGCCGAATACAACCATTACGCGCGCAATCATGGCGCTAAGATTGTGCCTGTTCCCACTAACGAGGACTTTTCGCTTAGCATTCAGAATATACGCGCCGCGCTGAGCGAAAAAACTGCGGCTATCATCATCAATTCGCCGAACAATCCGACCGGCCGCATTTATTCAAAGGAAGACATAGCCGCGCTTGCAGAGGCGCTTACCGAGCATGGAAATAAAACGGGGCGCTTTCCGTATATCATCTGTGATGAGCCATACCGTGCCATCGTCTACGATGGAGCGACCGTTGCCCCTGTGTTTCCGGTATACAAGAACAGCGTAATCGTAACATCCTTCGCAAAAAATCTGAGCGTTCCCGGCGAGCGCATTGGCTATATTGCCGTCAATCCCGCTGCCGAGGATGCCGCTTTGCTCGTAAGCGCGTGCGTGCTTTGCACCCGCGTGCTTGGTTTTGTCAACGCGCCGGCATTCTTTCAGAAGGTCATTGCAAAAAGCTGGAATGCCAGCTGCGATTATTCCGCATACGAGCGGCGCTGCAAAAAAATCATGGCGGTTATGGACTATGCAGGTCTTACCTACGCAAAACCTCAAGGAGCGTTCTATCTGTTCGTAAAGGTTCCAGACGGGTGGAACGGCGATGATATGGCGTTCTGCGACCACCTCAAGAAATTCAATATCCTGTGCGCCCCGGGAAGCGGTTTTGCCGGAAAGGGCTGGTTCCGCATTTCCTACTGCGTCTCAGAGGAAACGATTGAGAATTCCAAGGAAGCCTTCAAAAAGGCCGTGGAAAGACGATGAGGATTCTTATGATTTCGGCAGAGGCGGCACCGTTTGCAAAAACCGGCGGTCTTGCCGATGCCGTAAGCGCACTCAGCAAGGCGTTGTGCCGGCTTGGGCATGACGTTAAGGTGCTGCTTCCGCGCTATTATCAGATTGACCGCTCCCGGCTTACCCTATGCAAAAAAAACGTTCTCGTAAGCACCGGCTGGTCTGAAATTCCGGTGCATTTTTACTGTCGTCCGGGAACTTTCGGCGATGATGCTGACTATTATTTCGTCGATTATGAGCGGTTGTTCGGGCGGACTGGAATCTATGGAAACGACTTTGAAGGCGACTTCCGCGACAATCCTCTTCGTTTTTCTATGCTGTGCCGGAGCGCCTTTGCGTTATGCCGCGCGCTCGGCTGGTCGCCGGACGTGTTCCATTCCCACGACTGGTCTGTAGCCCTTGTCCCGGTGCTGTTGTCTCATTTTGAGCGTGCGGCGTTCCCGGCGGCGGTAAGCGTGCTTTCAATTCACAACATGGGTTATCAGGGGCGCTTTCCGGGCGGTGCGTTTCCGCTTCTAGGCTTGCATGAGGAGCTTAGGTCACGGGCGCGGCTTGACTTTTTGGGCGGAATCAATTTTTTGCAGGCAGGAATCATTGCCGCCGACAAAATCTGCACTGTTTCTGCCCGCTATGCCGTGGAGATTCAGACGGAGGGCGGAGGCTTTGGGCTTGACGGTCTCATGCGGATTGTGAGCCATAATCTTCATGGCATTGTAAATGGCGTGGACACCGAACTCTGGAATCCTTCGAAGGATACGTATCTTCCCGCGCGTTTTTCGTCCCAGGATATGAGCGGTAAGGCGGTCTGCAAGGCTGTCCTGCAAAAGCGGTTCGACCTTCCGCAGAATGAAGACGTTCCTGTGGTGTGCCTGATAAGCCGCCTTGCCGACCAAAAAGGAATTTCCGAGCTGTTTGCGCCCAATTACGGTGCCCTGTACCGCCTTTGCACAGAGCTGAACGCGCAGTTCATCGTCATAGGAAGCGGTGAGCGCTGGTGTCAGGACGAGCTTCGTTCGCTTTCCTCGCGGCTTCCGAATCTTGCATGCTATATCGGCTATGATGAGGAACTGAGCCATCTTGCGGAAGCTGGTGCGGACTATTTTTTGATGCCGTCAAAATATGAGCCGTGCGGACTGAACCAGATGTATTCCATGCTGTACGGCACGCTTCCTGTAGTTCACGCTACCGGCGGTCTTATGGACACGGTCTTTCAGTATGATGAGGGAGCGCAGACTGGCACGGGATTTTTGTTCTATGACTTAACGCCGGACGCGATTTTTAATACCGTGCGCTGGGCGCTTACGCTGTTCCCTCAGAAGAAAAAGCTTTTTGCAATGCGCCGCCGCGCCATGGAGCAGGATTTCAGCTGGAAAAAAGCTGCCGAAGCCTATTGTTCGGTGTATGAGGATGCCTTGAGCCGAAGAAACGGCTAGCCACTAGTACGAGAACCGCTGCTGATCCTTCGTAAGGTACCAGTCTGCAAGCACCATGGAACGGTCGCTGTTGTACCAGCTTATGCTTCCGTCGTTGTTCAGAATGACGACGCGCGACGCATTCTTGCTGATTTTTACCGGAAGGCTTGCCGAGCGGCGGAATGCGAACGTCTTCTTGTCGTTCAGGTTGCAGGAACGGATGGTGTCCTTTCCTATGTTCGTGTACAAAAGCGGGTATTTTAGATAGGTGAATGCATCCGGATCCTCGTCATTGAAGCGCAGGATGGTCGTCGTCTGCTTTGAATTGATGTTGAATTTGAACACCGTCGTCTTTTTTACCTGTCCTTCCGTCGTGATGTTAATTCCGTAGATATCGTTTCCGTGCACGGAGAGCGCGAACGCGACGTTTCCGTTCAGATTCATCGGTGCTGTCTCTCGCGTCGCAATATCAACGCAGAGCAGGGCGGATTTTGGATTCGTCGCATACGATTTTGCGACGTACAGTTTGCCGTCGCCACCGAACACTGCGTCCTGAAGACCTGCTCCCGCGTAGACCTCCGCAAACGCTCCGCTTTCCATATTGTACGTGCATACGGACGAGTTGCTTTCCATCTCAATAATGGTGCTGCCAAAAAGTCGTACAGACTGAAGTGAGTTTTTTGGCGTAAAGAGCGTCGTCAGCTCCGGCTTTGAGTAATCGTACAGTTGCACCGGCTCCCGGCTTCCCTTTGACCATAGGATTACCTTGTCGCCACAGGCAATGAGCTGCGTCTGTCCTGGATTGTCTCCCAATCGGTTCACGTTCTCCGTGTCATAGGACGACTTGTATAGCGCATTTTTTGTAAGAAAGTAGAATTCCTCGCCCACGGGGAACATGTCAAGAATCTTGTCGTAGCTGTTCTCTGTCATCAGCGGAATGACGGCTTCCTCTGTTTCCGGCTCCGCGTCAAGCTTGTACAGCGCGCCAGACTTTGACCCGAGCATGATGGAGTTCCCGAGCTTTGTTCCGCACTGAATGATTTCATTGCCGCGCGGTCCCCGCAGTTTTTTTACGATGCGTGGTGTTGACACTCCCTGATTTTCCTGATTCTCAAGCATCTGGAGCGTGTAGTTTCCGCGTCCGTCGTTCTCAAGATAGTATAAATTCTCGTCGTTCTTTGAGCAGAGGATAATCGGATTCTGCACCTTTACTGTCCGGATTATCTTGCCCGAAAGCGCATGGCAGACGTACAGCATGTCGTCTGTAGTTCCTGCAAGATACAGCAAGTTATTAAAAAGAACGGTCTGATTCAAGCCCTGCACGGTGCTGAATTTTTTCTTCAGCCGTCCGGTCGTCAGATTATAGTAGGAAAGATTTCCCGCCGGAGAATACATTGCCGCCGTTTTCTCGCTGTCGCTCGTCTTTACGTAGTTTACGATTCCAGTGGAATCCAGCACCTTGTTGATGACAGCACCTGTCTGCGCATTGATGAACACAGCTCCGTCAACGGTTGCGGTGCCTGCAATAAGGTATGTTCCCTTTTCTGAGTAGGAAAGCGAGGTTATTGAGTCCGAAAAGCGGCGTGAGGCAAATTTTCGGGAGAGAGTATCCCAGTTCCAGACGGAAACGCGGTTTATGCTTCCGCCGTTCGTCTCGTAGATTGCGATTTCCTTTCCGTTTGGAGAGACAGCCGCAAGCTTTATCTCCAAATCGGTAATCTGGTAATGCTCGCCCTGCTCATCCTCAGTCCATTTTACGATAAAGCCGTCCTTTCCTGTGCTGAAAAATGACTGTTCCAGCGCGAACGGCTGGCTTCCTGGTACGACCGCAGAAACAGCCTCGTAGTGAAGATCGGAAGAGCACACGTCT
>CAKZZR010000267.1 GCA_937885475.1 uncultured Treponema sp. | reverse complement strand
TCGCTATCGCGACAGCCACAAACAGAGTGTTTTTGAAAGCCGCAAACTCTCCTTTTCGCTATTTTTTTATAATTTTTGCCTGTTTTATATGTTCGGATTTATAATGAGTTTCTCCTTCACACTATTTTTATCAACCAAGAGTGTAAAATCGTTTCCGCACAACAGATGCAAATCATGCTATCAAGAGGCTACAATTTTTCTAAAATGCTGTGCATGTCGGCTGAGATTTTTTGAAACAATTGTTCCGTCACATCAGAAATGAATTTGTCGCGGTCTGAGCATATGATATTCTGAGGAGTTGTCTGCTCCTCAAACAAGCAGGCAGGCTTTATATTAAGCACGTCTGCCAGCCTCTCAATTACCTGAATCGTGGGAAAGGAAATTCTGTTCTCTATCTTATTTATGTAATTAGTTCCCTTGTTCAGTTTTTCAGAAAGATTTTCCTGCGAAAGACCGCTCTTCTTGCGGTAGAATTTCAAATTATTGATAAAAATGTCCTGCAACGAAAGATTCTGCATGCTCCTACAATGACCTTTTTATCTTTTATCGAACATTACTTAAAATAACCACTTTTAATAATTAACTTGATTTTCAATCATTTTATGGTGTAAATTTACCCCAAAATAGAATGGAAAAACCCGCATCCATTTCATTTACATCTTTTTAAGGGGGAAAACATGCAGCGTTTGCATTCCTTTTTTACATCATTGTTTTTATTTTTTATCTCATTCATCGTTTTCATGCTGTACGGCTGTTCTGCATCAATTGAAGAAAAAGCGCCGGATGCGCAAATTCCACTCATAACCGCAGTCAGCGCGGATGTTTCAACTGTTCTGAATATACCAATGGAAATTTTTATAAAAGCTGAGACCCGGGACGGTGGCGCATTGGAATTTCAATGGTTTTGCTCGGAATCCAAGCTGGATGCCGGAAAAGCAATTCCAGACGCGAATTCTGCAACGCTGGTTCCTGCAACCACGCAGAAGGGCATTTTTTACTATTACTGCGTCGTCATAAATCGTCTGGGAAAAAGCACGCATTCCGCAACATCGCCACGCATTACCTATACGGTTAATGACAGCATACATGCGGCAACGCCCACAATTCTTAACCAGAGCGGAAACATTACCGCATATACAGGAGAGCCGTTCGTACTTTCTGTAGCCGCATTCAGTCAGGACGGAGGAACGCTCTCGTATCAGTGGTATTTTGAAGCCGGCACAAGCACTGCAAACAGCGAGGAAATATATTCTGCCGCACAAAAAATTGAAGGTGCAAACCTAGCCGCATACTCTGCTACGGCAAGCGACAGTTCAGCCGGATGGTATTTCTGTGAAATAACAAACTCTATTGAAGACAACGGAGATGGCGGCGCAAAAACGGCAAGCACAAGAACAACGCCTGTCATAGTTTCTACAAATGCGGTGAACGCGGACTCTCCGGTTATTATTGCACAACCCAAAAGCGACAGCGTAATCATTCCCGGAGTACATGTATTTACGGTTGGCGCATATACGGCGGACGACGGAATACTAAGCTATCAATGGTACTTCCTTAGTGATGAAAACTCTACCGCAACGCCCATTGAAGGTGCAACAAGCGCAACATACAAGGCTACTGCCGACACTGCTGGCAGAACAGGCTGGTATTGCGTGATTACGAACACGCTTGAGGACAACGGCGACGGCGGCATAAAGACCGCGACAGTTACATCAGAAACCGCATGGCTTGAAGCGCTGTATTTAAAGGATGTGGTACCACCACCAGCATTTACAAAACAGCCGCCCGCTTTAAACGTCGTTCCATACGATGGCACGATTACCCTTTCCTGCGAAGCAGAGTCTCCAGAGCATGACGTGGTATACCGGTGGTACAAAAGCGAGGACGGAACCACCTCCAGCGGGCAGGCGATTGACGGCGCAAACTCTGCCTCGTTCACGACCGCTCGTACTTCAGAAAAAGGCATTTCATATTATTACTGTGTCGCAAGTGTTAATGTGCAAAGCGGCTCTGACGGCTCCGTAGAATCGGTAAGCGCTCTTTCTGATGTGGTAAGCGTTGCCTGCACCGGACTTCCCACGCTCTATCTGAACCTTACCGTTCCGCTTGCGTCCGTAACAAGAAGCGCATATGTAAAGGGCAAAATGACCATTCTGTCTGCTGAATACGCGGATTTTGAGTATTCTTTTGAGAAGGAAAAAGAAGGAATCAAGGGACGAGGAAACTCCAGCTGGGGAATGCCTAAAAAAAGCTACAACATAAAGTTTGACAAAAAACAGAAGCTGTTCAATTTGCCAAAGGCAAAAAAATGGTGCATTACGGCAAATTATGCGGACAAAACGCTTCTCAGAAATCGCTTTGCTTCCATTCTGGGAAATTCCGTTCTTTTTAGAATGGACGAAGAGAACAACGTTACCTCTTGGAATCCGCACCTTGTTTCCCTCGATGTCGTTATAAACGATGAATATCAAGGAAATTACACGCTCTGCGAAAAAATCACGCTTTCAGACGGTCGCGTCGCAGTACAGGATATTACAGAAGTGAAAGAAAATCTTGAATCCTTTTCAGATGATAAAATTCTGGATGCGAACGCAGATGGCATAAAGGATTTGCACGATGGTGGCTTTATCCTGGAAATTGAAGGCTCCATCGGTCGCGCTTCTGAAAATGAGTTTTATTTTCAGAGTTCCAAAGGAAGATATTTTTGCTTGAAAGACCCCGATTCAGTCTCGGAAGAAATATTTGAGCATATAAAAAACGTCGTTCAAACAGCGGAGGACGTGCTTTACGGCGATGATTTTAAGGACGCAGAAAACGGCTGGCAAAAATATCTTGACGTGGACTCATTCGTTGATTGGTTCATCGTAAATGAGCTTACCAAGAACAATGATGCCGTATTCTTTTCTTCCGTGTACATGTACTATAATCCCACAGACCAAAAGCTGCACATGGGCCCGAACTGGGATTTTGACATTTCGTGTGGAAACATCAACTACAATGGCTGCGACAACTATGAAGGCTGGTGGATAAAAAACAGTGTTTGGATAAAGCGACTTTTTGAGGACGAAGCATTCGTGAACAAGGTGAAGGAGCGCTGGAATGCAAAGGCACAGGATATTCACAATCTTATAGAAAGCAATGCCGAATTTTCTTCGTCTGGAATACAGGCGCTCGCAGACGGCATCTCCATTTCTGCTGAATATAACTTTGAAAAATGGAATATTCTTGGCAGATACGTATGGCCAAATGCCGCTGGATACCAAAGCAGGACTACATATCAAAGCGAAATTGACTACATGATTGACTGGCTTAACCACCGCATAGCATGGTTTTCTACCGCTGTGAATACACTTTGATTTTGCCATAATGCGTTTGCCATCCATCTCTTCCAGGGCTTCAGCATGAAAATAATGATGCGAAAAAATATAATTTTATGAAGCACAAAATTGGCTGACCGAAGCAAAAAGTGGCTTTTGTGA
>CAKZZR010000266.1 GCA_937885475.1 uncultured Treponema sp. | reverse complement strand
CCACAAACAGAGTGTTTTTGAAAGCCGCAAACTCTCCTTTGCGCTATTTTTTTTACAATCTTTGCCTGTTTTATATGTTCGGAATTATAATGCGTTTGCCCTGTTTTCTATCATTCACATTCTCAAAATATATGCTAGAATAATTTATCATGGACACAAAAAACATCTTTATCATTGGAGCGGGAGTTGCAGGGCTTGCCGCCGGAGTATACGCACGACGCGCAGGCTTTAACGTAACGATTTTAGAAAAGCACATCATTCCGGGGGGGCTTTCCACCAGCTGGAGCCGCAAGGGCTATCTTTTTGAGGGCGGAATGCACTGGCTTACCGGCTCAAGCGAAAAAATGCCGCTCAACAGAATCTGGAAGGAAGTTGGCGCCCTCAAAGAAAACAACCCCATCTTTTACAAGGATCCCATCTATACGCTGGTAAACGGCGACACATGCGTTCATCTGTACCGCGCCGTAGACAAATTAAAGGCAGAGCTGCTTCGCGTTGCACCGGAAGACAAAAAGGCAATCCGCCGGCTTTGCAGCGACATAAAAAAATTTCAGGCGGTTCATTTTGTGGTTCAGGACATTCCAGGCCTAAAGGCGGAACGCCCCATGCGACCGTCGCTTAAGGAACTTATTTCCATGGCACCTGCGGTCACGCGGCTCAGCGCACTTACAAAGCAGTCCTACACCGACTACACCGCGCAATTCAAAAACGCCAACGTACGCGCACTTCTGAACGCAGTAATCGGGTCGCGGTACAACGCGCTCTCGTTCATTTATACGCTGGCATCCTTTTCAAGCGGAGACTGCGGCTACCCAGAAGGCGGTTCCCTTCGCATGGCAAAAAACATGGCAGAAACCTTTGAAGCCCTTGGCGGCACCATAGAATACCGCCAGAATGTGGAGAAAGTCGTAATTGAAGGCGGAAAAGTCCGCGGTGTTCTGGTGAACGGCAGCCTGCGCACCTGCGATGCGGTTATCGTAACGCAGGACACGCGCCAGGCAATAGACACGTTGTTTGAAAAGCCGCTTGAGGAAAGCTGGACGCAGAACATGCGCAAATCCATCATCTCGGAACAGAATATGTTCGTTGCGCTGGGCGTAAAGGCAGACCTAAAGCAGTATCCGCGCTCAATGATTTTTCCGCTTGAGGAACCGTTTGAGGCTGGCGGTCTTACGTTCCAGCACCTTGGCATAAACAACTACGCAAGCTACACCGACAAGCATTCCCCGGACGGCTGCACCGCGCTGACCTGCCTGCTTTTGGGCGACAGCTACCACTTTTGGAAGGATGCAAAAGCGGACGGCACATACAAACAAAAAAAGGAAGAACTTGCCGAACGCTTCATAACGCGCCTTGAGCAGTTCATTCCCGAACTCAAAGGCAACGTTGAGGTATACGATGTTGCCACGCCGCTCACCTACGAGCGCTACTGCTCAACCTTTGAGGGCAGCTGGATGAGCGTAAGCAAGCCGGGCGCATTCATTTTTTCATTCCCCTCAAAATCCGAAAAAACAGACGGTCTGTACTTTGCCGGACAGCGCACGATGATGCCGGGAGGCCTTCCGATTACTGTTAATTCAGGACGAAAAGCGGTACAGTATCTTTGCAAGGACAACGGAGTTATCTTTAAATAAACAGCAGTGCGAGCATCAGGCAGGAAACACATGAGTTACAAAGCAGCAATTTTTGACATGGACGGAACTATTCTTAACACGCTGGAGGATTTGCACGTCGCCACAAACGTAGCGCTCCGCAAGAACAAGCTTCCGGAACGAACGATAGACGAGGTGCGCCAGTTTGTGGGCAACGGCATACGAAAGCTCATTGAGCGCGCGGTTCCGGCAGGAAGCAGCGAGGAGCTTATCAAAACCGTTCATGCAGACTTTTCGGCATATTACCATGAGCACGACACGGACGCTACCGCGCCTTACCCAGGAATTCCACAGACAATACGCATTCTTAAGGCGCAGGGCGTAAAAACGGCGGTCGTTTCAAACAAGGCGGACTACGGAGTTCAAGATTTGGTAAAGGAATTCTTTCCTGACCTTTTTGACGTTGCCATTGGCGAAACGGACGGCGTTGCAAAAAAACCCGCGCCCGACATGGTTCTAAAGGCGCTCAGCGTTCTTGGCATTCAAAAAAGCGATGCCGTGTACATTGGCGACAGCGACGTGGATTTTGCCACCGCCGCCAATTCCGGCTTGAACTTTATTGGCTGCTCATGGGGCTTTAAAGGGAGAAATTTTCTCGAAAACCTGGGCGCAAAAACAATTGTCGACAGCGCAGAAAAATTAGTAGAATTAATAGTATAAAAAAGAGGTGAAAACATGCGTAAATCTAAAAAAAATGCATTGCAGGGCGACAACCTGATTGAAAACTATAAGCTGTTCCTTAACAACGGAAAAACTGAGCGCGAATGCGTTGCCCAGATTATTGAGACCGCGGAAGCGCACGGCTACAAAAACATCAAAGAGTTCACAAAGCTCACTCCGGGCGAAAAGGTGTACGTTCAAAAGATGAACAAGGCAATCGCACTGTTCCAGATTGGTGCCGGCGACATAGAAAACGGTCTGAACATTCTGGGAGCGCACATAGATTCACCGCGCCTCGACGCAAAGCAAAACCCGATATATGAAAAGGACTTCGTAACCTACCTGAACACGCACTATTACGGCGGAATCAAAAAATACCAGTGGGTAACGTTGCCGCTAGCCATTCACGGCATTGTGTGCAAGACCGACGGCACGACCGTAAAAGTTAACATCGGTGAGGATTTGACTGACCCGGTTTTTTGTATCTCCGACATTCTGCCGCACCTTGCGCAGGATCAGATGAAGCGCACGGCGAGCGAGATTATAAAGGGCGAAGAGCTTGACGTTATCATCGGCTCAATCGTTCCAAGCAAAAAAGACGAGAAATCTGAAAAAGAAGAAAAAAAGGACAAGAAAAAGAAGAAGGACGAAAAGCCGAACGGCAAAAAAGTCATCCTTGAGCTACTGAAGAAAAAATACGGCATTGAAGAAAAGGACCTTGAATCTGCGGAGCTTGAAATCGTTCCAGCAGGAAGCGCCCGCGACCTTGGACTTGACCGCTCGCTTATTCTTGGCTATGGACAGGACGACCGTTCCTGCGCGTACACGTCGTTTGCGGCGCTGCTTGATTCCACTGCCACAAGCCGCACAAATTGCTGTCTTTGCGTGGACAAGGAAGAAATCGGCAGCGTAGGCGCTACCGGCATGGCTTCGCACATGTTTGAGAACGCGCTTGCCGAAGTCATCGCGCTGCTTCCAAACGGCTACAGCGACCTTACGTTGCGCCGCGCATTAGCTAACTCCAATATGCTTTCAAGCGACGTAAATGCCGCCTACGACCCAATAAATGCAGGTCTGTATGACCGAGACAACGCCTCTTTCCTTGGCGGCGGGCTTGTATTCAACAAATACACTGGCTCCCGCGGAAAAAGCGGTGCGAACGATGCAAACCCGGAATTCATCGCAAAGCTACGCGGCGCTATGGAAAAGGCCGAGGTACGCTATCAGATGGCGGAACTGGGCAAGGTAGACCAGGGCGGTGGCGGAACGATTGCGTACCTTGCCGCAAAATATGGCATGAACGTAATAGACGCGGGTGTACCGGTGCTGAGCATGCACGCTCCATGGGAAATCACCGCACGCGAAGACCTTATGCACGCCTACAACGGCTACAAGGCATTCCTTTTGCTCAAATAGTACGCTGGCGTTGCAGTTGCCCTTGCCGCGCGAATACGCGGCAGGCAAGTTGTCATGCACACACACGCGCCAAAAACACAAAAATACTGACGGACTTAGAACGAAAGCCCGTCAAGCGTAACGCCTGCCGTTACGCCAAGCCGCTTTTGCTCGGTTTCTGGGTAGAAGCGGTAAAAAATGCTTCCCGTCAATTTTGTAATAAAATCAGTGCGCGCAAAGCCACCCACATTAGGCGTAAGATACAGCGAAACAGAAGCGCGAAGCTCATCGCGGTAGTCCGCAGTGCCGTCCGCAATATGAGAAAAATACTTATCTGCCTTTGTAATTGCCCATGAGTCCAGCAGCGTTCTTTCCTTGAATTTGGCGACATACGAAACATCAAGCGAAACGCGGTTCGCATACAGAATCGCAAAAAAGTTCGTGGACTTCTGCAATTCCGCCGTAACCAGATACAGCCGCGCCATTCCAGCGGCAACATAGGAATCATTTGGAAACAACATTGCCTCAAGCACAACAGGCAGCGCGCCCGGAATGCACGCGCGCATATCAACCGAAACGTTTATAAAATCGTAGTATTCCCGCTCCAAGTTCGCCATAGGCGCAGAGCGCGTAACGCTGAGCGACGGCGACACCTGAACGCCCGCGCGGTTAAAATAGCCCTTGCCTGCCTTATGAATGTTGCCCACGCCAAGTCCAAACGCATTCTGTACAAAAAGCCGAGTTATTGACAAATCCTGTCCCGGTTTTTCTTTGTTCAGAATGCCAATGTAATCCTCGTTGTCCTTTATGTCGTCCTCGTCATATTCGGTGTTGGACTGCCAGCCTTCAAAAAAGGTGAATGAGTCCGACGCATACGCATACGAAACGCCTCCCAGCGGAACGCTTGATTTTACCGCCGCCTGTGCGCTGGACTGCTTGTAGCCGCCGTCATCAAATTCTGCCTGAATGAACCCCGCGTATCTGAACAAGTCCGTCGTAGTGCCACCGCTGTAAATACCAGCCCGCGCTGCGTAGGAATCCGTAAGCACACCGTACCCCGCGGAAAGGTAATAGATGGGGCTTGTCCAAGGAAGAGAGGAAGCGTATGTTGCGCCAAGCGGAACGGAAATAAATTCAAGCGTGTCGCCGTAGCCGCCTATCGCCGCCGAGCTTGCAAGACTGAGTGGAAGGAGCGCGCCACGCTTACCGGTAAAGGTATATGAAAGCGCCGAAAATTCGCGGCTCTGAGAAAGCACCTCGTAAGCGGTGGCAGAGTCAGGTTCCGCATGTGAGTGGGCTTCGGACGCTTGTGCGCCAAGTGAATTGCCGCTAAGGGCGGCTTGTGCAAGCACTGGCACAGGCACTGCACGCGCTTCGGTAAAATGCCATGTGCTAAGCGGAACCGACTGAACCTTTAAGCCGTTCGCGTAGCTTGCGATGTAGTCCAGGCGCGGCGTGGCATTCACGGCATTTGCATTTAAAGTATCCGCGTTTTCTGGCGCGGGCTTTGCGCTGTCCACAGCGGGCGTATCAAGCACAGCGCGCGCATCAAGCGCATCCGCCGCACCATCTGCGCCATTTTGCAAAACTGGGCACAGCACGCCGCCTGACACGTCGCCGTCAGCAAGATAAAAGCGCGCGTCTCCGTCTGCACGCGTAAAATACCCCGGTCGCGGGAGCGTTCCCGGAAGCGCGTAAGAAAAGAACAAGCGCCAGGTGCGTTCGTCCCAGCTTAGGTCGCGCAGAACTATTTTTTGCGCTGAACGCGAACCAAGCTCCTGCGGAACCGTCCAGCGCTCCGTGGTGCGGTCAGCCACGTCCAGACGGCAAAGCAAAAATTCCATGCCGTTCTTGCAAATGTAATAAAGGTTACCGTTACTGTCGCCTTCAAGCGAGAAGGGCTGAACGCCGTAATCAAACGCGCTTGTATGAACCAGCTCCGCGCCGGTAATGCGACCACGGCGGCTTTGCGCAAGGCGATACACGTTCAGTGCGCAACGCTCGGATTCCGTCTGAACGCACGCAAGGTAATAACCGTCCGCCGCACGCACGACCGCCGCATGGGAAACGCCTTTATCCCTAAGCAAAAACCGGACCTTTTTTTTAATATCATAGACAAAAACTCGGTTCCGCGGGTTTGCTCCGGACTCGTCAGAATGAATTACCGCGAGAAAGTGTCCGTCGTCGCTAAGGTTGACTGAATCAAGCCGACTCTGCAAAAACAACCTCTTTCCGTAAGGAATGCGACTGGCACCTGCGTTTTCCAAAGAAGTCCCCGAAAATTCCTTGTCTGAAAAAAACACGGTGCTGGAGTACCAATCTATCCACGCGCGCTCGTTTGTGCTGCCGGTGAGCGAACCAACATAGGAAAGGCTTTTGATTTTTTGCGGCTTGACCTGCACGCCTTCTGGAATGGGAATGGAATCGTAGAATTGCTGCCATGCCTGCCTGATTGAAAAACCGTACACCTTTTTGAAGCAGCCAAAGTAGGTGAGCGTCTGAAAGTTGACGCACTTGTACCAGAATTCGGCGTATTTTTGCATTCCGTAGGTCTGCTGGAGCCAGTAATTGAACGCGCCGCCAAAAATGTAGCTCTGCGTGGTGTAGGGGTAGATGTCGCGCGCACCCTGAATTTCTGAATACTTTGGAAAAACGCCCTCTATTTTTGCCTGTTTCAAAAGTTGCATGGCATACTCGCTGTTAACGCGGCCTTCGCCGGCGGCGCTTTCCAGCGAGACGGCGGCTCCTTCTGCCCAGGCAATGGTAATCGTAAGCAGCGCGGGGTTCATTACGTCGCCAAAAACGCGCCGCACGCCGTACCAAAAATTGTTGTGCAGATTGTAGGTTATGGCGTGGGTAAGCTCGTGGCGAAACGTGTTCATCAGCGTTTCGGTAAAAACCATCATGTCAGCAGGAGGAACGGTGTCAAACAGCACGATGTGATTGAATGGAAACGACGAAAAATACGCGTTGAACGTGTCCAGCGCCGGGGAAATTACCAGCGGAAGACGGAACGGATGAAGCAAATTGAGCGTTTCGGTAAGCTCCTTGTACACGCCGTCTGCACGTTCCGCAAGAATTGCCGCGCTCTGAGCCGACCCAGGCGCGTAGATTATGTCAAAATATTCCGTCTGAACAATTCTAAGATTTTTTTGACCCGCCATAACGCCCTCGTAGGCAAAAAGCGGACTGGCAATAGCAAAGCGGGCAATGAGCAGAAGGGCAAAAATGATTTTTTTCATAAGTGATTCCTTTGGGGCAAATGCTTAGTAATGCGGCGGCTTGCGATTGGGAATGTCGCCTTCCAGCGCGTCAGACATCTCGTGAATTTTTGCCGACATAAGCTTTATTTCCTTTTGAAGCAGGTCTATCGTTTTTGCCTGCTCCACGGCAACGCCCTGAATTTGCGCGACAAAATCCTCTGTGTAGGCAAGCTTTGTTTCAAGCTGAACGAAGCGTTCCTCGATTTCTTTTTCTGTCATACTGTTTTTCCTTTTTTATAATGAACGAACCCCTCCGCACGAATACAAATTCTGTGAACACTCTTTATAGCAAAAGCGTAATGTCGCCTTTTATGTTCAGCAAATCCAAAAGCGGAACCGATTTTTGCACGGTGCCGCCGCCGATTTTTTCAAGCACAACCGTTATCGTCGCATTTTTTAGCTCGTCGCTCACCGTCTGACCGTAGACGGCGGCAATAAGCTCGGCGTATTCGTCGTCCGTCATTTTTTCATACGTGAATGTGGGAGCCATGAACATTTCTATATACGACTGCATGAGCGGCGGAAGCGAATCGTACAGCGCGTTAAGCGTCTGAGCAGAAAAGCGCAGTTCTACCTTTCCTGCAGGGGTGCGGGTAAGCAACTGTGATTTTTGAATGAAATCCGAGGAGCGCAAAGCGGGCTCAGCTGTGGTTTGGGGTGTGGACGTGGCTGCCGACGCTGATGTGGGCGAGGACGTGGCTTTGGGCGCGTTTTGAGCCGAAGCGCTTGGGCGTTCCATAACTGTACCCGCGCCACGCCCAGCCGAAGCGCCAAATCCTGCGCTTTCTGCGCGAATTATAAGCGACTCCACCGTCTTTGATTCCGCGCGCACGTTCCTAAGCCCGGCTTCCGTAAACAGAGCGGCAATCTGTTCCGTGTCAAAAATGGAACCGCCGTCCTCGCCGGTAAGCGCGCCAAGCGTATCACGCAGCGCCGCGCCAAGCGACGCAGAATATTCCGCTGTAACCGCGCCCGTCTTTTCGTTCACGCGTAGGGTAAGATTGCTTTTGCACGAAGCGCACAAAAGCACCACCAGCATGGCAGAAAAAAGCCGCACACTGCGGGCAAAGCGCACAAGATGCAACCTTACGTTTGCAATAGTATTTTTTTCAGCGCAGAACCTCATCCATTCACTCCGTCCTGCGGCACGCATTTATTTTGAAAAAACAGAAAAAGGGAACATGACCCTTACTCCGGTGCAGAATTCCAAGCCCGCCGAAGCCGATTTCAATGCAGAAAGTGCCGCATTCGATTCATGATTATACACCGAATAGCAAATATCTTGAATAAGCTGAACTTTAAAATTTCCCTTTGTAAAGGACGGTACCGCAAACGTAACGCCAATCACACCCGGAAAAACCGATGCCTTAATCTCGTCGTCCGTGTCTGGGCTGGTGCAGTCTCCAAATGAAAACAGCGGTCCCGCATACGCGCGGAAGTAGTCGCCAAAATACAGCGAAGCCACCAGCGGCAGCTGAAAAGCCTTTACGCCGTAGTTCCAGCGCACAATCATTCCCAATCCCGGCGAAAACACTTTTCCGCGGTAAATTACGTCCGCCTCTGTAGAAACGCCGCGAAAATTAGGCATGAACTTTTTTTCTGTAAAAAGCGACCAGTCGGCGGTGGTGTAGGCGGTAAACGCAAGATGGTCGGTAAAACCACCGTTCCCGGAATAAGAAAACGACGACCCGCTTGCCGCACCCGCGCCGCTTGCGCCCCTGCCACTTCCACTGGAACCGCTTGCGCCGCGCCCATTCTTTGCCCCGGAACTGCCAGAATCACTGGAGCCACCCGCGTTCCACACGTTCTTTTCTCCGGCTTTTTTAGCATCGCCCGCCTTAGCGCCGCTTCCCGCGTATTCCGCTTCGGCTAGTCCCGCATCCGGCAAAAATTTTCCGCTCGACGCATAATGCGTCTTCCAATAATTTTCACGCAAAGAAGAAACAATAACGCCCGTGTTCGGCCCGTCGCTTACCGCAGAAATAAACTGCCCCTTGCCAATATACAAGCCCACGTGCGAAATAGTTCCGTCGCCCGTAGTCCTAAAGAACACAAGGTCGCCCGGCTCCCGGTGAGATTCCGGCACAATCTTAACATAACCGTAAATTGCCTTAACCGTGCGCGGCAGCTGGTACGCAATAGAATCATGCGAAACCGTAAAAATCAGCCCCGAACAGTCAAATGCGTCCGGCCCTGTAGCCCCGCGAACATACGGCACACCCACATATTTTTTAGCCTCGGCAACAAGCCGCTCGCGATACACCCGCGACTCAGACTCAGTAATATTCTGTGCAAAACAATTTCCGGGAACCGTCAAAAGCCCCATAACGGCGGCAACAACAAAAAAAATCCGCCCTCGAATTTTCAAATTACTCATACTTCGATTAACGGAATTTTTTAGTTTAGAGATTAGAATTTTATGGGCGCAAGGGCTAACCGTAACGGGCTTGCTCCGGGCTACCCTCACGGTCGGTACGGGACGCCTGCGCTACGCTCCGGCATCACGCACAGTGCGCGCACGCGCGCACTTCCTGCGCATCCCGCGCCGGAGCTTAGCAAAAAGCAAATTATTTTTTTATTGTGTAGCGATTTCTATCAGAAATAGCCCCCGACCATGTCAAGGTATATTCCTTGCCAACAATGTCGCTCAAAAGCTCTGGAGCAGACTCAAACTTTAAAGTAAAAGTTGGGTCTTCTCCTGTGGTTGTGCGGTATGAGCCTGTGGCAGTGCCAAGTTTTTTATACTTTTTATAGTCCTCGGACTCATAGTTACGCTCCATATCAAATACAACCCCAGAAAACGTGTTTTCAGAAAAATCTGCATATATAGAATGCTCATAATTTGTATTACTGATTTCCATATATCCATCTGATATGTATATGCTTATTCTTCCCTCAAAAGTACCATAAAAGGAAATACCACCAAAAAAGTATCCAGTACTTTCTATCGTTCCATCAAAAACAGGCTTTAAAGTTACTGTTTCATCATCTATTGCATAATCAAGCACCTCATAAGCGGCTACGTATTTTTTTACGTAATATCCCTCTTCTTCCGAAATTTTAAATGCCTTTTCAATGTATTCGCTTGTACTATACTCTTTTCCGTCTATAACAACAGACTTTAGGGCAACGTACAGCCGTGCATTTTTTTCATTGTATGTATAACTACATTTTCGGGTCATGCTGTCTATGTTATCTTCAGTATCCTCAATGATAACTAAATTGTCAGTAAAGGTGTAAACATAGCTCTCCCATCTGTCCGTTAAAACCAGCCCCTTAAAAGGGTTCGTTCCGCTTACGCTCACCGTTTCAGGCAAGGTTGATGCCGTATAGGTTACGTCCGCGCCGCCGTCAGGGCTGGAATCACCGCTTGAACACGCCGCAAATAACATAAAAACTGCGCAGCAAACCGCAGCCAAAGAAACAATTTTTTTCATAGATTTCTCCTCTTTCTTATTTTGTGCCATGCACAAAGTTTCTATTTAGAAAATACCGTTTTTTTTTGTACTATCCACTATACAAAGATAGGGAATTTTATACATTTTTTTCGATACAATGATAACTTTGTGAAAACTAAAGAATGTTCAAATTATTGAGAAAAAAGAGAGTATTAAAAGAAAACTATGCAAGCATTTGATACATAAAAATACAACCATCATCGTATTTTGGTTTTACATGATTATGTACAAATTGTTCCTTTTCAGGTGCAAGGCGTTTAAAACCCATGTGCGTATAATGCTGAATAAGTCTTTCTTGCGGAAGGGCGTAAATATATAATGCCGCCGCTCCAGAAAAAGAACGGATAAAATCAACTAATGGCAATACAAAGTCCGCTAGCACTGTTGAACCTATTTCTTCTATTTCGGGATGCGCAGAACGAAATGCCGAATTCACCGCAAAATTAGAAAGCTCAACAGCAGGAACAGTATAAAAATAATCTTCTGCAAGTTTTAGCGTAAAAAGTCCGTTCCGCAGAGTAAAATACGCGGCAATCTCATTCGTTTTTTTGCTTTTTACCAAATATGTCCGGGCAAAACTGCTCTTTTCGTCAATAACAGCGGCTTCCTTTAGGTACACTTCTAGCCCCATGCCTGATTGTTGCCCAACAGAAAAAGATTGAACTTTGAGGAAATTTGTTTCATCATCCAGCAAATGCTGGACGTAAAAAGTTTCATTCTCCAGAGGAAACAACATCATGCGCTTTCTCCTGTTCGGCTTTTAGCCTGTCTTCTTCTGCCCATTCCGCAAGCAATTTTTTTTGGTAGGCAAGCGACCGCTGATGCAATGCTTCTCGATCTACGGGTGGGGTATTCAGAATTTCCATCAGAACGCGCTTTCCTGGCGTATCGGGCAAATCTTCTAGTCGTACTGGTTTTCCGTATGTCATGACGGCCTCCTGAAAATAGTATACCACATACCTGCCGATTTGTCAGAATCTTGAAATCGGCGACCACAAATAAAAAACAAAAAAGACCTTTGAACAATCGCGGTTTAGGTGCAAGGGTTCAAAGGTCTTGATAAGTTTACTTGGTGCTGTTTATCTTATTCAAAATCAGATTTGTTCAAAGTCAAGCTGAATTTTTTGCTGTCGTCGCTGAGTTTTACAGTCTTCCAGTTATCTCTCTTGTCTTCTACCAATCCATCCTCACCCATAGATTTTGTCATGCTAAGAACCAAGGTTTTGCCGTCCTCTGTTGTAAATGTACCTTCTGCCATTTCAATCGGAATAAAACGTCCTGAAACTTCAGCGGCAGTACCAAATTCCCATTCTTTGGCTGCAGTATCTACGTCTACATAAACTGGTTCGCCATCATACTCACTAACGTAAACATTATAGTCAGTATCAAACTCAAAGTTCAACGTAACTGAGTCATCATCATCGTCATCGTCGCTGGAGCAAGAAACTGCTGCAAATGCAAACAAAATGGCAACAAGTACCAAACCGATTTTTTTCAATGTTTTCATAAACACGTCCTTTTGATTACGAACCTTTTGGTCGTAACCGCTTAAATTTTATTGCGTTGCAAAAAACAACAGTATTGATTATACCCCCCCCCATGTATTGTCAAGCGAAATTTTATTTTTTTTCAAAAATTTTCAATTTTTCCCAGGGAACTAAGTTTTATGAAAAGATGCATAAAAAATAGCGCGGTAGTTGAGCCTGTCGAAACCACCATTTTAAGATGTTTTTGTCCGAATAACGGTCATTTCGACAAGTTCAATGACCGAATGCTTCAAAAATTGATTTCCCTGATATTTTCCCCATGGAAATCAATTTTTGATGTATAGGTATTAAAAAAATAGCTTCCAGTCGAAGTTCATCCTTCAAAATCGCAAGCTAGCTTGC
>CAKZZR010000265.1 GCA_937885475.1 uncultured Treponema sp. | reverse complement strand
GTCGGCTCTAATACCCTTTATACGACGCAAGCGTCGGAGTATTAGAGCTTCCGCACGAATAAATCGCTATACAACCAGTTTTGCAATACAACAAAAATCCCGACGGATATTCATTCGCCGGGATTTTTGTTGTAAAAATGCAAGATTTTTTCCGATGATTAACCTTTTTGAGCCAAAAGCTAGTAAAAAGAATCAGCGTAAACTGCTAGAAAGAAGTTGAAGTTGTACCTGGATAAGAATGATTGTCTCCGGCTTGCCAACTCCAATCACGCTGCGTACTTATAGTTACGGATTCACCCCAAGAGTAAGTTCCTTGAAGAGCCTTCCAGACAAACGTACCGGAAGAAGGAACAGTCACAGTAGCCTTCCATACATTTCCTGTTGTCCAAGTTCCTCTGACGGCAATAGTCCAAGTCTGCCCCTCTTCAAACGTTCCTGTAAAGAACACGCCGTTTCCAGAACCCGCATCACGAGTTGCAGAAAGCTCAATTGTCACTGTCGAGCTATACGTCTTACTAACCACGCTGGAATCCTCAAGACCATCCGCAGTGGCCTTTGCATACACCGTGGTTCCTTCAGTAACAGCAAATGCCGCGCTGTATGTGCTGTAGTTTGTGCCGTCGGTTGAGTATTTGATTGCAGCCCCTTCCGTTGCGCAGGTAATAGTGCAAGTGCCGCCAGAAATAGTGATGACAGGTGCCTTGCACTTAGCCGAGCCGCCCTTTGTCCAGATTGCAAAGTTCGTTCCGCTGTAGTTAAGCTCGTAGTCGCTGTCGCTAGGTGAATAGCCGCTTCCGATAAGCACGATGAGGCTTCCGTTCAAGCCCTCAACCTCTGCCACATAACCGGAGCTGTCAGCATTGAGCGTGGTACGGGTGCTGTCGTACTCAACGCCAAGCGATTTTCTGAGGTCAATGAGGTAGTCGATGTGCGCCCGGAGCGTGTTGCTTGTGCCTGCAACGGTATTGGAAGCATAATACGTGTTATCCGAAAGCATTCCGCTGTATGGATAGGTCGCGCTTATGCTTCCGCTTTCAGCGAATGTAAAGTAATGGTTCCATGCGACACAAGGAACGCCTGGGTGCGTAAGAATCAGCGCATAAGCCGTGCCAAGACAATCCGTATTCAAGCCCCAGTGACCTTGATTGGAGCCAGTATCGTGGTTGTCAACAAACGTTACCGCATCGCTTGGCTGACTGATGTACAGGTTCGCGCTGTCGGCAAGTCGGGCAAAATTCCAAGAACCAGAATTACTTATCTGCGAATAATTACCGCTACTTACTTCCTTAGTATAATAATACCCGAATACATCGTTCATCGCACCTTTGAGCGCAAAGTCAAACGCACGTGAACGCTGTCCGCCGTTCGCTTCGGTGTCACTAATCCAAGTCTTTATTGAGTTACCCCAACCGCTTGGATTTGAGGCATCATACCCGGCTGTCGGCCAATACTCACCCACGCTGAATTCAGCTTCTGTCTGAGCATTATATTTACCTACATATTGCGCTCCATAGCCCTTTACGTAGTCATAACGCCAGCCCACGAATCCGGCAGGCTTAAGCACGTTGTTCATCCAATCGATGATTCCCTGCTGAACCAAGCTATTTGTATGGTCAAGGTCGCGGTACGCTCCATAGGTATCACCAGAGTCAGTAGCTCCGCGTTTTGAATTATTATAAGCAGGACTAGATGAATCCGTAAAACATTCGTCATCATAACAGATTGAATAATAATCGTCCGTCCAACTTGGATTTGTAAAGTCTGCCCAGCTTGTAGTTCCCGCACGGTGATTGATGACTATATCAGCGATTGCCTTTGTCGGGCTGATTGCGCTAATCATGGAAGAAAGTTCATCTTTCGTTCCATAACAGTTGTTCAAGTCGTTCAGCTGAGTCGGAGCATAGCCCTCAGAAGAGTTGGTATCTGTTTTGCTCGGCGGCGGACACCACATATAAGCAAAGGTGTCTTTTATGTCTGCCGCACGGCTAATTACGATATTGTACCATTTTCCCCAGTTAGGACTTGGATTTTCCAAAGAATACTGACCATAAGTTCCACGCGGAGCGGAATTCCACGTGAATCCCTGCAGCATTACCCCGCTCTTTGCCGAGGTTACAACCTGCGTGATTCCCGGCACTTCCACAGACACACTTGTCGTCTCGCCGCTTGTAATCGTTACGCTCTTCGTAACAGTCTTTGAGTTGTTCGTAATCTTGAGCGTCCAAGTTCCGGGCGCGATGCCGCTTATGGTAAGAGCAGACGTGCCGATTCCCGTAACGCTCTGTGAGGCGGGGTCAAGCACCTCTATAACAGCGCCAGTTGCCTGGCTCGCCGTGTCGTCCGTAAGGTTTGACGCCGTAAGCGAAAGGCTTCCGGACAAATCAACGCTCGCAGGAGCAGTACCTCCGTCCTTTATATACGAAGCGACCGCGCTCGCATTCAGGACGCTTCCGTGCAGGGAAGAGCCGCCGCATGCGGCTATGGCATCGGTGACGGTCTTTTCCTCAATGACGCTGATGTCTTCCCCTGCCGCAAGGAGGGCGGCATAGACCGCGCCTTTGGGAGTAGTAGACCAGCTCACGTTCGCGGTATTTGACGTTCCGTCCGTGTAGGCGTTTATGTCACACACGCCGTACATGGTCACAGGCGAAGTGGTACTGGCAACAACCTTTACCACGCGGTTCTTTCCCACCGGAACATTCTCAATCGTTATGCTTCCCGCACCACTGGTTACCGAAGCAGTTTTTGTAAGCGTCGCAAGCGTGGCAGAATCAATGCCATACCCCAAAACAGAAACCTCTGCCGACGAAATCTCCGAAGTATCCAGCGCACGATTCGGTGGCGTTACAACCTTCTTCACCACCAGAGTACCAAACTTTCCGTCCGGGTCAATCTGCGCCTTAGAGGAACTTACGTCGTCCGCACAGCCCGCAAGCAGGGCGACCGCCGCGAACGCTCCCATCACCTGTAAAAACAATTTTCTCAATTTCATCTTCACCTCGTAGTTTAAAAACTCACACTCATCATCTTGTTACATATTTTGGGCGCAAAGCATAACCGTAACGGGCGTTCCACCCTTCGCTTACGCTCATCGTCCTCGTCGTCCGTTCGCCCGCTCACTTCCTCCTGCGGTCGACTTCGGGGTTCCATGCCCGCGCAAGCACCAACCGCAGATAAGGAAAAAAGCCTTGCAAAAAGGGAAACTTATTTTACCTCAGCCGTTAATGTCGCAGTAGAAACATCAATCGTCAAAATTACTTCATCGCCATCGGCACAAGCAATACAAATCTGCTGATTATTATCAGCAAGTGTAATATTTGACGATTTTGCCCAACTTTCAAAGCCCCAGCAGTTCCAACTTGATGAACTGTTGCTAACTTTTAATTCAAGAGCATTGCTATCAGTATCTGCCGCAATATTAGCGCTTGTAACAGCATTCTCAAACACAATCGTTTCAGACGAACTTGCCGCAACTGTTACATAATTTGCAGAAAGAGACCAGCTGTTCATTGCCCCAGGGAAGCCTACAGTTTCGGCATTGCCTCCAGTCTTAAAAATAAGCGTAAATCTGTACGCATTTTTTGCTGCATGAGTCTTGCTTGCCACCGCAGAATCCGCAATACCAGACTTAATGGCAATCGCCTTGACCGTAGTACCCTCTTCCACAGTAAATACGCCAGAATAAGGCGTACTGCTTGAAGATGGTACCGTTCCGTCCGTGGTGTAGTAAATGACCGCGCCATCCGTGGTTGTGGTAATAGTTACGCTTCCGCCATCCGTAATCGCAATTGAAGGGGCAGCGCAGGTCGGCTTTTCCGAGACTTCCTTCAGCACGACAATCGTATACGCGCCAACGCCATATGTTTTAGAAACTCCAAACGAATAAGCGCTTGCATCATCCTCAGCCCAGCAGTTGAAATCCGTTTCTGCCCAGGCGCCTGTATCGATAATGCGAACCCAGTTCTTTCCGCTTGCAGGAGCCGGAACCGTAAACGACGTCTCAGCATCTTTCAAGTTCATCATTACATAATACGTCTGGTCGCCGCTAATCTTAATCGCTTTTGCAGCGCCCTCATCTGCCCAGCCGCTCACACCGCCAGTTGAGTACCAAGTGAATTTTGTACCCGTGAGCTGGCGGAGCGTCTCATTATTCAGACGCTCGTTCAGCACGAATTTACTGAACGCAAGCTGTCCGTTCTTGTCCGCAGTGTTTCCGTACGTTCCGAACATATCTGAGTACGTTCCTGTTTCCTGCGGAATGCCGGAGCCTGCGCTGGTTGCCGCCTTCTGAGGGCTTGCGGTTGCCGCCATAAGGTAGTTGTTCCATGTGGCAACGCTGTCTATGTTGTACGGATTGTTGTTTCCGTTCTGAGTGCGCCCAAGCTCGTCGCCGTAGACAATCATCGGGATTCCCGCGCTGAACATCTGGAACGCCATGTAGTTTCTAGCCCTCTGTCGGCGGCTTGCGGCATCAGTTCCCGTGGTAATCGCGTTATTATCGCCGTTACCGCCATCGCTCGGGCCGAACGGCCATTCCAAACGAGAATTGTAGTAGTTTCCGGCTCCGCTGTAAGAGCAGAGGTCAGCGAGTGTGAATCCGTCATGCGCTACGATGAAGTTTATGCTTGGTTCGCTTGCAGAACTAAAGTGCGCGTTATCTCCGTACAAAGCATCAGTATAAGAAATGCTTGCCGATGTCGCGCCGCTTCCGATATATCCACGTGCCGTGTCGCGGTAATAGCCGTTCCAGCCAGCCCATCCTGCCGGGAAGTTACCGACTTGATAACTGCCGTCTCCGCAGTCCCAGCTTTCCGCAATCATCTCTACATTTTTAGCTGTACCTAAAGAAGCGATTTCAACGAGAGTTTTCGCAGTATTAGAGTAAATCCAGTTTCCGCTTCCATCATTCACGCGTCCTAAAGTCGTGGCAAGATCAAAGCGGAATCCGTCAACGCCCATGTCGTCAATCCAATAGGTAAGGGAGTCAAGGATGAACTGGCGCACCACGGAATTGTCGCACTGCAAGTTGTTTCCGCAGCCCGTGGTCTCCCAGTAGCTCCATGCAGTTCCGTTCACCAAAGAATAATACGTTGAGTTGTCGATTCCCCTCATGCTCACGACGGTACACTGCTTGCCACTGTCATAATTGGCATCAGAGCTGCTTCCGTGCCAGGTTCCGCCCTCGCCAGAATGGTTATACACCACGTCAAGGTACACTTCCATTCCCGCGTCGTGGAACGCCTTTACCATCTCCCATAAAAAGTCAACGAACAAGTCGACTTTCTAAAATACTTAATTCATGGC
>CAKZZR010000264.1 GCA_937885475.1 uncultured Treponema sp. | reverse complement strand
CAGCAAAAATGGGTGTTTTTGAAGGCTGCAACTTCTCCTTTGCGCTATTTTTTATCTATCTTCCAACAAAATTGATTTCCATGGCTTTATTGTTTTGCGTATTGAGCATTAAGAGCGTGCGAAGGTCAGTCGTTCGGCAGCTCAAGAATCAGCTCTACCTCTCCCTGAGAAAGCTTGAGGCTGCGGGCAATCTGAGCTACGGTCCACCCCTGACGCTTCAGCTGCTTTACGTTTTCCTTGGTGTTCGGGTTGATGTGCTGCATTCCGCCGTCAGTCTTATCGCTTTCTGCAGTGTTGATTGCCTGAAGCAGCTTGAACTTGCTGTCCATGTCGCTGGAAAGCTCCTGCAGGCGCGATTCTGCGCGCCCAAGCCCCTGACGCGCGGAATTTATGTTTTCCATGCGCTCCTCAGTTTCTTGCAAAAGGCTTTCCAGCTTGTTCAGTTTTTCAACGGCATCACCAATGCGCGGTCCGTTGCGCAGAATTTCTTCCATGCTGTTCTGAACGGAACGGATTGATTCCGGGAACGATTCCGCGTCCGCACTGCACTTCTTGATTCTGTCCTCAAGGTTTTTCATCAGCTCGAACGACGAGTCCACGTCCTTCAGAACACGGTCAAGCGTGCTGTTCTTCTGCTCAAGGCGCTCGTAGCGACCGGAAATTGAGGAAATGGATTCCTCCAAATCGCGGGCGCGCACCTCCATAGCCTGAAGGTTGTCGTTTGTGGTGGTAAGGGAGCGGAGCTTTTCGTCAATTGACCGGGAAGTGCTCATCATCTTCTCGTAATCCTGCCCGATTCGCTCAACGTTCGCCTTTTCTGCCTCAAATTCTGCGACGCGGTTTTCTATGTCGTCCTTCATGCGGCAAATCTGGTTGTAGTCGTTGGTAAGGTCTGCGGCAACGCTCTTAAAGCCGTCAAGCCGGTCAAAGTCGTCGTTAAGCGCCTCAATTTTTTCGTCAAGCTGCTTTTTCATCTGGTCGGCTTTTTCGTAAATCGCCATCTGGGAGCGGATGTTCTGCAGCTCCTTTGAAAGCTCGCTCATCTGATTCTGCATCTGCTGAGAATCGCCCTGCATCTTCATAACAAACGTAGCCTGATCGTTGCGGTTCTTTTCGGAAACAGCCTGTATCTCGGCATTAAGCTCCTGAAGCTTGCGCGAGGAGTCCGCGTTCTGCGTGCGCACTCGGTCTTCTGTGTCCTTAAGCATCTGCTCGTACATCTTGTTAAGCTGGGCAACAATTTCTTCCGCGCGGCTCTGGAATGACTGAATCGTTTCCTCTGTGCGCGTATCCAAATCGCTTACCTTGCGGTCAGCCTGTCCAACCAGCTGTTCGTATTCGTTGGAAAGATATGCCTCGGCATCGCGAACCTTATGCAGCGCCTGCTCCTTAAGCGCGTCCAGCTCAGAGGCGAACAACGTCTTGGACTCGTCCAGCTGATGCTTAAGCTGCTGCTTCCACGTGTTGAATTCGCCAAGCGCAGAATCAATTGAAGACGAACTGCTTTCCTGGCGCGACTTGATTGAATCCTCAAATGCAGAAAGGTCGGCAAGCATCTGCTCCTGGATTTTTCCAAGCGAGGTGTCAATGCTCTTTTCCGTCTTTTCGATTGAGGACTTCAAAAGTTCGTCTGAGCGCTGGTCGTTCAGCTCAATCTTAGCCTGAATCTCGGAGCTGAAACGGCTTACGGCGTTCTTAAGCTCGCCAGCCTGCGCGTTCAGCGACTCCTGAATGGCGGCAATCTCCTTGTCCACGCGGGCAGACTGCTCCTCGTTTTTTGCCTGCATTGCGGCAAGCTTGCTCTTAAGGTCTTCCGCGTATTCGTTCTCAAGTGCGCGGCGCTGGTCCTCGTAGTCAGTGGTGAATGTAGAAAGCTTTGCGTCAAATGAATTCTTCCATTCAACCAAATCCTCGCTGATTTTTTTGCTTCTGTCCTTAAGGTCGCGGTCAAATATTTCCTCAAAGCCCTTCAATTTTTCGCTCATGTTGCCAATTGAAGTCTGCTTGAGCTCCTCAAGCTTTCCTTCGATTATGCTGAGGTCGCTTTCAAGCTGGTCGGAATTTTCCTTGATTGAGGAGGCAAACTTGTCGTGGCGCTCCTGCTGCTCGGCGGTAAAGCTGTCAAAGGTAGAAAGCACCTTGCGGCTTACCTCCTCCATTGCAGCCTTAAGATTTTTTTCAAGGAAGTCTACGTCGCTGCTGCTTGCCTCAATCTTGGAAAGGCGGTATTCGATGTCTTTTTTATAGGATGCAAGCTGTTCGTCAACATCGGCAAGCGCAAGGTTCTGCTGCTTTTCGCACGCAAGCTGAATTTTTGACGCGGACTCCTCAAGCAGTGCGGTAAGTTCCTGCATCTTGTCGTTTGTAACGCCGCGGAATTTTTCAATCTGCTCGTCGATTTTGTGAACCTTCTCGTTAAGCTCCGGCTCTACGGAATCAACCTTGCTAAGTGCCTCTGCGCATTCGTCCTTAACGCGCGAAAGCGTGTTTTCCGCCGTCTGAACGGATTCCTGCACGTCGCGCGAAACGGCGTTCAGGGTGTCGGCAAGCTGCGCCTTCACGCTCTCAATTTTTTGCGTGATACCGGAATTGTAATGCTCAATGTTTTCTTCTGCCTTGCGCGAGAATTCCTCATAGGCTTCTGCTTCCTTTGCGGCAGCCTTGTCCAGCGCGTCCTTAAAGAGCGTGCCGTATTTTTCCTGCACTTCCTTAAGCTGTGCCTCAAGACTGCCCTGATTGCGCGTAAGGTTGCCTGCGGAATTCTCTGCTTCCTGAAGACTTGACTCAAGATTCTGGCGCAGCGTTTCTATCTGCGTGCGGAATTCTTCGCCAAGCTCGCTTACCTTCTGCTGGAATGACGCGCTCATGGCATCAATTTTTTCTCGGATTTCGCTGCTTATGCCGCCTTCCTGCTGGCTGTAGATGGTGCGTACCGCCTCAATCTCGTCAGAAATACGCGCGGTGGCTTCCGTATACTGGCGGTCAAGCTGCTCAAGCTTAGACTGAAATTTCGTCTCAAACGCGTCCGAAGCCTCGTCCGCCTTGCGGTTAACCACCTCGTACGCCTCGTCAAGCTGGCGCTCCAGCTGAAGGATGCGCTCGTTGTTCTTGCCGTCAACGGACGTAAGCATTCCGTCGTATTTTTCATGCAGGGTCTTAACCGTGTTCTGATATTTTTCGGTAAGGTCGGACACGTACTGCTTTGTCTTCTCATCAACCGCAGAAATGTGCGCGCGCGTCTTTTCGTCGGCATCGGTGATTTTCTGAACAAGCTCGGTAAGGCGCGTGTCGCTCTTTCCGCTCACAACCTCAATCTGACGGCTGTATTTTTCGGCAAGGGTGCCCATCTGCTTGTCGTATTTTGCGGCAAAGTCGCCGATTTTTCCGTCATATTTAATTCCGAAGTCCGCGATGGACTTCTCATATTTTGCAGAAATGTCGGCAATAAGCTTTTCGTATTTTGCCGCAAAGTCGTCAACATGCTTCTTGCACTTGGCGTCAAGGTCGGTAAGATTGGTCTTGATGTTGGAAACGACGTTCCCGGTGGAATCCTTGTAGGTTTCCTGAACCTCCGCAGATTTTGCGGCAAGGAACTGCTCAAGCTCGCTCACCTTGGCGGCATACTTTGCAGAAAGCTCATGGAACAGCTTGTCATATTTCTTGCCGAATTCAACGACATTAGCTTCTGCCTGTGTGGAAGTGTCCTTGGAGCGCGTCTCAATGAGCGCGGTAATCTGGTCAATCTTGTTATCAAGCGCAATTTCTGCCTGAGCGATTTTTTCATTGGAATTTTTGGTGAATGTGTCTGCCCGTGCCGCAGACTCCTTGCGGAGTTTTTCAAACGCCTCGTCCTCAAGCTTGGCTGCCTTAAAGGAAGCGTCCTCATACACGGCGTTAATTTCCTTCTGGAAGTTCGCCATAGTCTTTTTTGCGTTGTCTTCTATTTTTAGCAGGTCATTCTTAATCTGCTGACCGTGATTATCGTATTCAGAAAGAAGCTTGTTTCCTATCAGTTTAAGCTGTTCGCCGTTCTTTTTTTCAAAATCGGCGGTAATCTGGGGAATACGCTTTTCTATGCCATCAAGATAGCGCTTCTGGTCGCTCAGCTTGCCGTGGATAACGTCTATTACGGCGGACTCCTTTTTTACGGACTCAAGGTTCTGCTCAACCTTTGCCGTCATGCTCACAAGGTCGTTGATTACCGCATCGTACGAGCGGATTTTTTGCTCTATTGCCTTAACCGCGTTTGAATCGCCGGAAAGATTTTCCGTCATGCGCTGGAATTCCGCAATCTGCGACTCAAGGCGCTTTACCGCCGCCGTCGCCTGCATGTATTTTGTCTCAAGATTTGCCGTGCTGGAGGAAAGCTGCTTTTCCTGATTTTTAAAATGCTCGTCTATGTCGCCCTGGCGTTTGTCCGCATAGCGCTTAACCTTTTCCATAGAATTGTTGTCTTTGTCGATGACATGAAGCGCATACGAAATTCCGGCTGCAATTGCCGCAGATAAAAATAGAGTTAAAAATGACATGTTTTCCCACCAAAAACTTTATATACTACTGTAGCACAATATCTTGTAATTGACGATAGCTTGAGAAGCAAATATCGGGACCTTTTATTTTTTTATTGAAAATCCGCCGCCACCACGGCAAAAGATACGCGCTCTTCATGCCGCTTGCCATTGCGCCCTGCACGTCGTACTTCTTGCTGTTTCCCACGTAAAGGATTTTTTCTGGTGCCACGCCAAGCTGCTTTGCCATTTCCAGGAACGAATACGGCTCCGGCTTGAGTGCGCCCAGCGCCTCCGTGCCAAGGATTACGTCGCAGTACGGACGCACGCCCCAGATGTCGCCCTTTTGGTCAGGCGGAAAGTCAGAAAGGAGCGCAAGCTTAAAGCCCGCCTCCTTGAACGCCTTGAATGCCTCGGGCACGCCATTGTAGCAGGGAATGCGCGTAAAATATTTTTTCAGTCCACTGTACACAATCTCGTCAAGGCGCTTTTCTGCGTCCTCAGAGGTGCTTTTGAGCCGTTCCGCCATTTTTTGCGCCTGAACCTTGTAAAAATCATCAAGCGGCTCTATGCCGTGCATGTGATGCCGCACGATTCCATAATGAAGAAAGAACACTCCGTGCGAAAGATAGCGGAATATGGCCCGGATTGTAAGCTGCCACTGCGCATACAGAGTACCGTCAATATCAAATGCAATCGCCTCAATGTCGCCAAGATTCTTTACTTCCACGTGTTCTCCTGCGGGTTACCGCTTAATAATACTATATTCAAACTTTGCCTGTCCATCTGCGGAAGCAGGGGCAAAACGCCAGGTTGAAATCTGCTCTTTTATCTCCGACTGAATCTCCACAGGAAGCACGGACGACGGAGAAAACGAAATGCCATTCAACGGAACGTTTCCGGCGGCAAGAATTCTGAACGTGATGACAACCTGCCGCGAGTTGTCTATGAGCCGTGCGTTTTCTGGAGAAATCGTGATGACCGGCTTTTTTGGCTCCAGAAGCACACGGGCAGAGCCGTCAGAAAGCTCAAGTGAAAGCCGACCGTCGCTTCCTGTTGCAACGGTAACCCGCGACTGCGAGCTAAGTCCGTTCCCGATGCTCGTTGAATATGGCGTTACGTTTGCCACATTGGAAAGTCGGGAGGTAGTCTCACCGGAAGCGCTCGCACCGGAGCTTTGCGGCTTGTTGCTCTGAGCGGAAACAGGTCCAGAAGTGCCGGTTGCAGCCGCCGCTGCCGAACCGCCCAGCGCCGCAGAGGAATCAATCGCCTTTGCAGTCTGCTGGCTGCTCTGCGCCACAGATGTGTTCGCCTGCGCCGCGTCCATGGAATCCCAGTCAAATTCCTTTGCCGACGACGAGGAGTTAAGCTGCTCCTCCATAAGCTGCTCGGCAGTTTTTCCATACTTGATGTTCGCCTTTTTGTACGTAGGCTGAGCCGGCGCGAGCTTGGCAACCTCCGCGGGCTTTGCCGGAGCCGCGCTTTGGGTCGGGGCTGGTTTGGGCGCAGGCTTTGGCTGTTCCGCCGCCTTTGGTGCAGGCGCCTGCTTTGACTGCGTCTGCGCGGGTGCTTTTTGCGCCTCTATTTTTTGCGGCTGTGTCTTTGGTGCCTCCGATTTTTTTGCGGGCGGCTCAGAAACCTTTTCAATCGGCTTTTTTTCAGCCTGTTTGGGCGCGGCGGCTTCCTTTGCCTTTGTGTCCGGCACCTTCTGCGTGGTCTGCGTAGTCTTTTCTGCCTTGTCCACCACCTGATTCGGAAGCGGCTCCAGCATAATCTTTACGGTCTCAAAGCGTTCCGGCTTATGAAAAAACGGCGACACGGCAAGAAACGCCATAATCAAAAGCCACACAATGCCTGTTCCGGCAATGGCAAGCTTCATTGCCCGCGCCTGCGTCTTATCCTCAGAGAGACCGTCTATAAAACTGTTGAATCTGTACACTGCCTGCATGCCGCTCATTTCTCCGTCAGCGCCGTTCCCGCGTGCGCAGGTTTACCGCCGCATAGCCGTTCGCGCGGATTACGTCGAACAGTTTTACAATTGTTCCGTTCGTAACCTCGGAGTCGGCTTCTATGGTAATGGGAAATTCCTTTTTCTTGGTCTTTTTTGTATCAAAGGAAGCAAGCTCGTCGCCCAAGGTCTTGAACGTAACCGGCTTGTCATTGAACCACAGCTTTCCCTTCTTGTCCGCAGTAATCGTAATGCCAAGGTTGGACGTGCTTTCTGCAGTGGTGCTTTCGGGCAGATTCAGACTGATTCCCGGAAGCACGGCAAACGTCGTGGAGACAAGAAAAAATATAATCAACTGAAAAACGACGTCAAGCATAGGCGTCATGTCTACGCTTGCCTGAACGCCCTGTCTTCTTGCCTTTAATCTCATTTAATCCGTCCTGAAAGCTTGATTACAACGCTCGTTACGTTTGATTCCATCTCAACAATGCGGCGGTTCACGCGGCTCACAAAATAATTGTAGAAAATTAGCGACGGAATTGAAACAACAAGCCCCGCAACAGTAGTTACCAATGCCTCTCCAATTGCACCGGCAAGCAGCGCTGGGTCGCCCATCGTGCCGCCCGCACCAAGCACGCCGAATGCCTTGATGTTTCCGGTTACGGTTCCCAAAAGGCCAAGCAGCGTGGAAATGTTCGCAATCGTTCCAAGAGGAGTAAGCAGATGCTCAAAGCGTGGCACCACGGCAGACATCTCCGCCTCAACCGCGTCCTTCATGTCCTTTTCGTCCCAGCGGCGGCAGTCAAGAGCCTTCTTTATTGCCTGCGAACAGGGAGTGTCTGCTTCCGCACAGCTGACCGCGGCGGCATCGTAGTTTTCTGCGTCCAAGGAGCTTCGCAAATCGTACATGAGCTTTGCGTCCTTCTTTTTGGTAACGTAAAAATAATAGCAGCGCTCAATGATGATGAACGTGGCAATCACTCCGCACAAAATAATCGGCAGCATCAGAATTCCGCCGGCTTTCAAACTGTCTAGCATTATGAATCTCCTATCTTCTTCGGCTCAAACAAAGAGCCTGGACTAAAAGAAAAATTTTACCAGGACGGAAGCTGTTCCGCTGCGCTGGATATATTGACCGGCGTAGTCGCGCTCCGTTCCGCTTATTAATTTTACAACATCATTTGTTGAAACTGCAAGTCTAACCGCATTCGTAAGCCGCCAGAAAACGCTCAAGTCAACCTGTGGCGTGTGGTCGTCGCCGGAAGCAAGGGCAAATTCCATTGAGCCGTCAAAGCCAAACTTTGCCTTCTCGTCCTGAACGGAAACTCCAAGGCTTACTGAGTTTCCGCTTTCTGCTGCGGGAACGTCCTTCCAGTGGTTCTTCCATCCAAAGTTGAAGTACGCGATTTTGTAGCGCAAGCCCACCGTGAATTCGGTATTGAACTGCGTCATGTCGTCCTGAAGATAATTGTACTGTCCGAACAGCACGGCACTGTCGTCAATGTCGTAGTCGGGCTGCCAGGTTCCGTTGTCGTAGGCAGTCGTCCTGAATTCCGTGTTCATGCCCAGCGTAAGCACGTCCTTAACAGGAACGGCAATGTCAAGCACGCCGAACCAGTCGCTCGTTTCGGACGGAAGCACGTGAAGCGCAGAGAACGTCCAGCGGCGCTCAAGCATCTCCACCTTTGGAAGATATGAGTCGATTCCGCCCTTGAGCGAGATTCCCACCGTGCGCGACGAAAGCGCCGTATTTATAGAAAAATCCGCACCCGCCGTAAATGGCACCACCACGTAATTATCGCCAATCTCGTTGCCAACAACAGCGGCAGCATCGCCATATACGCGCACGCTCTGATTGTTCCAGCCAAGCTGAACGCCAAATTCGCCGCGGTTTATGCTGCGCGTGTCAAAGAACGCGTCCTTTATGTCGTGCTCAAGGTCATATTTTGCAGAAAACCCAAGATACAGGTTCTTTTCTGACTTCCATAGGAACGAAAGGTGCGGCTCAAGGTCAAGCACGCTCACGTTTTCCGCAAAGTCAGCAACCGCAAGCGTTGAGTCGGTGATAGTGGCGTAGCGTTTGTACCAGTCTCCGCCGAGCGCAAGATGCATTCCTGCTTCCTTTGTGAACTGAACGCCCCAGTCAATTTCTGCCTCAATTTTGTCCTTTGAGACGTCGCTTATTGACGTTACCTTGTTCTGAAGTCCGTTGTCAGAATTCTCATAGCGTCCCTTGAGGAACAGCTTCATCTTGTCATTTGAGAAAGTCTTGTCGGCATAGATGAACGTGGTTCTGTCAAAATAGCCGCTGGTAAGCGAATTTCCGGCGTAGCCGTTTGCCGTCTCGTGCGAAAACTGAATGCGGAACGGATTTGTGCCGGACTGCCGATACAAGGAAAAGTTTCCCGTAACAAAGCCGGGGTAGCCCGCGCCCGCAATGCCTTCCGCGTAGATGTTCTTTGCAGTGCCTGATGACGTTCCGCTGACCGCCTCAACACCTGCCGATGACGCTTCTGTGGAATCAGGAAGCCGCGGAAGCACGGTGCCGCTCTTGTTTGATTCCGGGAGCACCTCGGAATAGTCGGGGACGGCGCTCTTTCCTACCTTGGGCGCGCCGCCGGAAACGACGGTTGAAACGTCAGGCAGGGAGATTTCCTCAATATTCTCGTCGTCCGCGCCCTGGGCAGCCCGTGCATTCTGCGCGTTCTGAGCGAATAGCAGGGTTCCTGCCATAACAAGCGAGGCGGCGATTGCTGTGTTCTTCATGCATTTTTTCATATATTCACCTTCTTTCTCTATTGAATGGAACTAGTTGTCCGTGCGGACGTTCTTAGCGTAGCGGCTCTGCGGATACAGGCTTTGCAGCGTGCGGGCTGTCTCGTTTGCGTCTCCCGGCAAACCGGAAGCGATGAACGCATCGTACGCACCGTACAGCGCGGCGGCGGCCTCGTCGTCCTTTTTGTTCATGCGGTAATACTCTGCGCTGGAAAGATACATCTCTGACGCAGCCTTATTCTTGTTCTGCACGCGGTAAGCCTGAGCCAGAATGTCGGCATTCTGAGCGGCGTAAAAGCTTTCCTCACGCAGATTTTTTTTCTGAAGCGGAAACAGCTGCTCGGCAAGTTTTATTGCCTCCGGAGCAGTTCCGGTCGATTTTGCATACATTATGACCAGCTCCGTTCCGGCGCGGCGGCCGACCGGCGTATTGTAGCCGCCCTCTCGGCGGTACTCGTTTTCCTTTGCGACCATAGCCTCGTTCTTGCCGGACGAAAGTTTTTCCAAATCGGCGGCTACGTCCGCCATTCCGTCGTTCCGCGCCTGCTCGCCGTAACGGTCAAGCAAAAAGCGGGCGTTCTCAAGCGCTTCCTTGTATTTTCCTTCGGCACGGTACAACGACACAAGATTTTTTGCAGAGCCGTATACGTAGGTGCTTTCCGGAAATTTCTTGATGAGCGCCTGATACTGCAATATGGCGCGGCTCTGGTTCTGGGTGCGCTCCATGCAGTTGGCGGCAAAATACCAGCTTGAGGCAACAAAGGTTCCTGCAGGATATTTTGCGGAATATTCCGTAAAGCGTGGCAAGGCAGACGCGTAATCCTCGGCGGCATAGAACAGCTCGCCACGGCGGTACATGGCTTCCTCGCCGATTTTTTCTGAGCCGAACTTGTCAGAAACTTCCTTATATGTGGCATCAGCGCGGCGAACGTCCTTCATCTTCTCGTAAATCTGCGCCTGCGCATACAGGCTCTTCATTCCGAACGAGCCCTTTAGCTTTGTGTACGGCGCAAGCAGGCTAAGCGCGGAATCGTAGCGGCCGGCATCGGAATAAATGTCGGCGCACAAAAGCACGGCTTCCTCACGGTCCTCGTTGGTCTTGGACGACTTCACCGCGCTTTCTGCCATATGGATTCCGTCATCAAAGCTTCCCAGCTGAACGGCGGCGTTGGCGGCAGTAATCTGCGCATTCCACAGCAGCTCGTGTTTGCGGTATTTTGCAACAAAGGCGGAAAGAACGTCGTATGCGGCGCGCGCCTTGCCCTGACGGTACTGCGAATACCCCAGATAGAACTGCGCGTAAGAAACCGCCTTTTCCTGAAACGGGTCAGAGCGGTCAACATTCTTAAGGAATGCGGAAAAACTTTCCTCTGCGTATGACCACGACCAAGTATTGAACTGGGCAAGCCCAAGGATGTATTTTCCTTCGTTCAAGCCGCACTTGTTGGCTTCTATCTGCGCCTCGCGGTAGCGCCCAGAAAGAATCAGAACCTTAGCGTAGTTCAGGCGCTCCTCCGGCGTAATGGCAGAATCCTTGTCGGACAAGCCATAGACGCGGGCGGCCTCCTTAAGCTTCTGCTGGCGGGCAAGGGTCAGCGCGTACAGTTCGGACTTGGAGCTGTCCATGAGCTTTGCCGAGCCAGCGTAGTCTCCTGTGCGGTACTGCGCAAGGGCAATGTAATACGTAGTGCTTTCGTCCGGGTCGCTGACGAGCGCGCCGTAACGCTTTACGTCGTCCCAATGCTCCTGGAACGCGGCATATTTTACCAACAGACGGTTGTAATCCTGCACATAGCGCGGAGAATCCATTCTGCTCTGAACCTCCTGCGCGGCAATCAGCTGCTGTTCCGCCTGGGATGCGGATTTTTTTGAGATTTTCTTTCCGGCGGTTATTTCAGCACGGTAGATGGCAATCAGCTCAGACAGTTCCGGGGAAACATACTTTTCTCCCTCAGAAAAATAATTGAGCGCCTTTGCATAATCGCCTGCATAGAAGGCATCCAAACCAAGGCGCGTCCAGAATTCGGCAAGCAGCTCCGGGGAATCGCTCAAGGTCTGCTGAGCATTCTTAAGCACCGAACCAGGCTCCTCGCCCACTTCCTTTTTATGCTCACTTGAAATATTATACGCTTTTTTTAGAGCGTTCGCGGTAAGCGCCTTCTCGCCGCTCGCAAGCACCTGACAGTACAAATCGTACGCCTTACGGTAGTTTTTTTGTAGCGCATAGGCATCGCCGGCGTATTCGGTAAGCACGTAATAGACGGTGCGTTCCATGTTGTCCTTGTCAGCAGAAAGGGAATTGAACAGCGCGACCGTTTTTTGCGGCTCTCCTCCCTGATTGAACGCGTCCGCCAACTTTAGGAGCGCACGGTTGTAGTCCGCCGGCGCATAGCGGTTTCCATGCTCAACGACATACGTAAGGTTCTGCGCCGCCTTTTTGAATTCACCCTGCGCATAATAGATTTCGCCGGCAAGCAGCACGCCGGGAGCATACTGCGCGGAATCCTCGCCGCCGGCCTTGCAGCACTCAAAATAATAGGAAAGCGCAGTATCGTAGTCCTTTTTGTATTCGTAGACGCGACCAAGCCAGTAATAGGCTCGGTTCCGCACATCTTCAGACACATCCATTTTCTCAAGCTGAAGCAGCACGTCGGAGGCCTCGTCCATGCGGTTCAGACGCACAAGGCATTCCCCCTCCATTGCAAGGGCAGAGCCTATGTATGCGGATTCAGGAAAGGATTTTTTTAAGCGTCCGGCATACTCAACGGCCCCCGGATAAAAGCCGCTGTTATAGGACGAAGAAAGTTCATTGTACAACGAAACGGCAGTCTCAAACGGAGCGCAAAAAACAAGCGCCGCAGACGCAAGAAGAATCGTTGAAAAAAGCGTTTTTTTCATAATAGATAATAATAAATAAGATTGAAGATTAAGTCTATTGTGTATATAATCACGGTATGTTTGAAGTTCGCGTTACCGCCGATTTTGCGGCGGCTCATTTTTTACAGGATTACAACGGAAAGTGCGAGAACCTGCACGGACACAATTACAAGGTGTATGCCCATGTCCGCGGCGAGGAACTGAACGAAGGCGGCATGCTGCTTGACTTCTCGCTGCTCAAAAAAGCGCTCCGCACGGTAACAGCGCGACTTGACCACACGAACCTGAACGACCTTGCCTGTTTTAGGCAGAACCCCAGCGCGGAACGCATTGCCGTCTACATCTTTGACGGAATCATCGCGGAGCTGAACGGCATGGGTCTGGATTTGCGCTGGGAACAGGGCAAAAAATCGGCATTCCTGTACGCAGTTGACGTTTTTGAGACGGACTCAAGCCGCGCGCGGTATGCACCGCACCCACTTTATTGATAACAGCATCATAAAATCATGACGGGCATTTTTCTTTTTGTGGCAAACAGCGTTTTTCTCGGCTTTGGACTTGCGATGGACGCGTTCACCGTGTGCATTGCGAACGGACTGCACGAGCCAAGGATGAGCCAAAAGCGCCTGTGTTCGGTTGCCAGCGTGTACGCCGCCTTTCAGTTTGCAATGCCGGTAGTCGGCTGGGTCTGCGTGCGTGTGCTGGTTCATTTTCTTACGATTCTTGAGCGCCTTGCACCGTGGATTTCGTTCGCGCTGCTGCTTTTTATAGGCGCAAAGATGATTTACGAGTCCGTTACAGAAAAAGAAGAAGCCGGCATTGAGCGCGTGCAGAAAACGCGCCTTACGGCGGGAACGCTCCTTGTACAGGGCGTGGCAACGTCCATCGACGCGCTTTCGGTGGGTTTTACGCTTTCCGGGCAGTCAATAGCAGGCGTAACGGTTGCCTCGCTCATCATTGCGGCGGTAACCTTTGTCATAAGCACAGCAGGGCTTTTGCTCGGCAAAAAAGCCGCCGCACGGCTTCCGCGCACCGCAAGCGCCGCAGGCGGAATCGTACTCATCATCATAGGCACAGAAATACTCGCACGGCATCTGCTTGCGCAGTGAGCCATAAGGCAAGCAAAATATTGCAAAAAAAAAAGCTTTCAGTCGAAGTTCATCCTTCAAAACCGCAAGCTAGCTTGCTACACGCATT
>CAKZZR010000263.1 GCA_937885475.1 uncultured Treponema sp. | reverse complement strand
GAAGATGGGGCATTCCGCAGGTCCGATGATGTCCGCGTTACCCTTTAACAGCTCAGAAAGAATTTCAGAGGCTTGTTCCGCGCTGTCTGCCGCCTGTGCCGCGCTGGCGCTGCGGAACACAAGGCGAACCAGTCGGGAGAACGGCGGAAAGCCCAGCAGCTTGCGCTGATTCAATTCGTATTCATAGAAGCCGGCGGTGTTTCCGGTGCAGGCGAACTGTATAGGCTCCCGGAGAGGGCTGTAGGTCTGTACGAGTACCTTTCCGTCCGGCGAGAAGCGTCCTGCGCGCCCCGCAACCTGTGTTATAAGGCTGAACGTCCGTTCTGCGGCGCGGAAGTCCGGCATGTGAAGCCCCGTGTCGGCAAGCACCACGCCCACCAGCTTCAGGTTCGGAAAATTCAACCCCTTGGCAACCATCTGTGTTCCAAGGAGAATATCATATTCTCCGTTTTTGAATGCGGAAAGCTTTTCTTCCAGTTCGCCCTTTTTGGTGAGCGCATCTGTGTCTATGCGCAGGATGCGCGCATTTGGAAATTTTGCATGGGTTTCCGCCTCAATGTATTCCGTTCCGAAGCCGCTGTAGCCCACGTCAAGGGAGCCGCATTGCGGGCAGAATACCGGTGGTTCCGTTGACCAGCCGCAGTAATGGCATCTCAGACGGTTCTCGTTCTTGTGGTAGGTCATGGGAACGGAACAGTTCTTGCATTTTATTTCGTACCCGCAGGAATTGCACCTGAAAAAATGAGTGAAGCCCCGGCGGTTCAAAAAAAGGATGACCTGTTTTTTTTCTGCGACGGTTCTGCGGATTTCTGCGCTGAGCGCGTCGCTTATGCAGCCGGAATTTTTTGTGCGGGAAAGATCTATCGTTTCTATGCGCGGCATTGCGCCTCCGGCAAGGCGTTTTGTAAGGCGGTGGGTATGGAACCGCCCCGTGCGCATGAGGTGCCAGGCTTCTGCGGATGGGGTCGCGCTTCCCATGACCAGCGGAATGCCAAGGTGGCTCGCCCGGTACATGGCTACCTGACGCGCGTGGTAGCGTGGCGTTTCGCCGGATTTGTAGGAGCCGTCATGCTCCTCATCGATGATTATCATGCCAAGGTCGGGAACGGGCGCGAATACGGCGCTTCTGGCTCCCACGACGATCCGTGCTTCCTTGCGAAGAATCTTGCGCCATTCAGTGAGCTTCTGGCTTGGCGTAAGCCCTGAATGAATGACTGCCGCCGTATTGCCGAACCGCTGTATGACCGCGCGCACGACCTGGGGTGTAAGACCTATTTCTGGAACGAGGTAGATGACGCCCTTGCCGGCGGCAAGCAGCCATTGCGCGCATTGAAGAAAGACTTCTGTCTTGCCGGTGCCGGTTGAGCCGTACAGATAGTGGTAAGATCGGAAGAGCACACGTCTGAACTCC
>CAKZZR010000262.1 GCA_937885475.1 uncultured Treponema sp. | reverse complement strand
TCCGATCTTCTCTTTCTTTTATTGTTTTAGGCGGTTGTTGGCATAACTGCATATGCCGTCCGGATTGCGCAGGCAAACCGGCGAAATTGAGCATTCGTTCCGCTGGAATTGAGCATTGATTCCGGGCGAATTGAGCAGTTCTATCCGCCGCTGGGCGTGAATCCATACAAGGTTGCATCGGTTGTTTTTCCGGTGCTTGCCTGTGTGCTGGGCATTCTGCTGGTCATTTCCTTTGTGCCGGTTAAGCGTCCGTCCGCAGGAACTCGTGCGGATTTAAGCGCGCTGGTGCTTTCTGTTGCGGAGCGCAAGAATCTTCAGGAAACGGATTTGGCTTCAGGTTCGTTTGCCTACATCCTTTCCAATAGTCAGATAAACGATTCTTACGAGAAGGCTCAGACGTATTTTCAGCATTACCGCGACAATATGGCGCAGATAGAAATAAACCGCATTCTGAATTCCAATGCGTCCGTCCTTGTAAAACAAAAGGCGAACGTGCTGATGAGTTATCTTGAGGTTCCCGGATTTGACACGGTAAAGGACTCTCCGTCCTATAAGGCGGTTCAGGGCGAGCCTGCGCTGTACATGGACTGCTGGGTAACGTGGAGCGGGCGCGTCTCTAACGTGATTCAGACGGACACGTCCTATTCCTGTGACCTCTTGGTTGGCTACGAGACGATGGAGACTGTGGAGGGCATTGTTCCGCTGCACTTCAGCGTGATTCCGGTCATCGAGACAGAAAAACCTGTTAAGGTGCTGGCAAAAATCACCTCAGAGGACGGAAAACTTGCCCTGGAAGGTCGCTCCGTATATCAGAGCGTAAAAAATGAGCAAAAAAACTGAAAAAATATAAAAAAATAGCAAAAAGATTGCGGAAAACCCCCTGCGTCCTTGTTATATAATGGTAGGGAAAAATCCTGAATCTTACTATTAGGAGTTCATATGGCAGAAGTTTCTAGCACTATGGCAGAAAAATTAAAGGCTCTTGAAGCTGCCCGGCTTCAGATTGAGAAGCAGTACGGACAGAATTCATTGATGCGGCTTGGCACGCAGGGAAATACGGAAGGAATTGATGTCGTTCCGTCCGGCTCCATCCTGCTTGACGAGGCGCTGGGTATTGGCGGTTATCCGCGCGGACGAATTATCGAGATGTACGGCCCTGAAAGCTCAGGAAAGACGACGCTCGCACTTCATGCTGTTGCCGAGGCTCAGAAGCTGGGCGGTATTGCGGCTTTTGTTGACGCGGAGCATGCGCTTGACCCGCAGTATGCAAAGAATCTTGGCGTTGACATTGACAATCTGTGGGTCAGCCAGCCGGACAGCGGCGAGCAGGCGCTTGAGATTACGGAAAGCCTTGTGCGTTCCGGAGCGGTTGACATTATCGTCGTTGACTCTGTTGCCGCCCTCACTCCGCAGAAGGAAATTGACGGCGAGATGGGCGACGCGCAGATGGGTATTCAGGCGCGTCTTATGAGCCAGGCGCTCCGCAAGCTCACCGCCATCGTTGGCAAGAGCAACTGTATCATCATCTTCATCAATCAGATTCGTATGAAAATCGGCGTTATGTTCGGAAATCCGGAGACCACGACCGGCGGACAGGCGCTTAAGTTCTATACGTCCGTTCGTCTTGAAATCCGCCGCATTGAGTCAATCGACGGAAAGGGCGATGAGGATGCGGTTGGAAACCGTGTTCGCGTAAAGATTGTAAAGAACAAGGTTGCGCCGCCGTTCCGCAAGACGGAGCTGGACATTTACTTTGGAAAGGGAATATCGCGCTGTGCAAGCCTTTTGGATTCTGCGGTAAAGCACGGTCTTATCGAAAAGAAGGGCGCGTGGTATACGCAGGGAGAAACAAAGGTTGGTCAGGGACACGAGAACGCCGTTGCCTTCCTTGAGCAGAACAAGGATTTTGCGGACGACATAGAAAGACAGCTCCAGACCATGCTGTTCCCGAACCTTGTGCTTCGCGACAAGGAAGGAAACCCTGTGCGCCAGGATGAAAAAGACGGTAAGAAAAAAGCAAAGAAGGATTCCTCGTCTGACGCTGCTTCCGCTGCGGCTTCGGTGGCTGCAAGTGCCTCTGATTCAATGCAGGAAGGTCTTTTCTAATATGATTCCTGTGCTTCTGGGGCTTGGCTCCAATGCGGAATTCGGCGGGCGCTCGTGCATTGAGCTGCTTGCCACCGCAGGGTGCCGCCTTGCGTCGCTTTTGACGGATGCCGTTTTTTCGAGCGTGTACGAGTCAAAGGCGATGTACGTTACGAAGCAGGCGAATTTTTACAACATGGCGGCAAAGGGCTTTGTTCCTGATGGTACGGATCCCTTTGCCCTTCTTTCTGACTTGAACGCGATTGAGGCGGAATTGGGGCGCGACCGCTCAAAGGAAATCCGCTTTGGCCCGCGTTCAATGGACATCGATATAGAAGAATTTGGCGCTCAGGTCATTGATACGCCACGGCTTCAGGTTCCGCATCCGCGCATGCGCGAGCGTGAATTTGTTTTGATTCCCGCACTTGAGATTTTAGACGAATCTGCCGATTGTAAAATAAGGGAAACGCTTTTTGCGTACGCACGGGCGCTTCCTTCGCAGGGCGTGGCAAAATGCCCTGAGCAGATTCAGACGTCGTTTAGAAGTCTACTTGAAGGCGGAATTCATGGAAGTAAAAGTTGCTGAGCCGGTACGAACACTGACCGCAGAAAAAAAAGACACCGAGGAGCTGAAGCGTCGCTTTCGGGCGGGCGAATTTGAAGGTCCTTTGGATTTGCTGTGGTTCCTTATTCATAAAAGCGAAATAAATATCTATGACATTCCGATTGCGGAGATTACGGAACAGTATCTGGAATTCCTTGATTATGCGACGGAAACTGACCTTGGCGATTTAAGCGAATTCTATAAGTGGGCGGCAATGCTGCTTAACATGAAGAGCAAGATGCTGCTTCCTGTTGAGATTGACTACGAGGACGACGAGATAGAGGATCCGCGCGCCGAACTTGTCGAAAAGCTCATCGAATACCAGAAGTTCAAGAAGCTTTCTGAGCTTATGGAAGAAAAGGAGAATACCGCGGAATGGAATTTTGAGCGCTCCAAGATTCAGCGCACGCTTCCGTTTGAGGAGCGGGATTCCGCCTGGGAAGAGATTGACACCTGGGAGCTGCTTCAGCAGATGCAGAAGCTTTTTAAGAATATGGTCAGCCAGTATTCCAATGAAAAGATTCTGAATATGTACGAGGAAATTTCGGTGAACGAAAAAATCACGCTCATGAACGAGCTTTTTGAGCGCGGAAACGAATGTATGTTCTCCGACCTGATAACCCGCGAAGGAAATACGATGGACGTAATCTGTGCGTTCATGGCGATTCTTGAGGCGGTAAAATTCCGCATGATAAAAATCCTTCAGAACAGAATTTTTGGCGACATCAAGATTGTAAAGCGCGAGGATTCTACGGAGAGCTTTGAGAATTTTGAGATTACGATTGACAGGGTTGAGCATACCGGCACCGACGAGGGCGGCGAGCCGGAGACCAGCACTGACGGACAGGAATAGGGGCTATGGAACTTGAAAAAGAGACGGCGCTTGTTGAGGCAATTTTGTTCCTTGAAAGCGAGCCGATTGCAGAAAAGCAGATTTCAAACATCGGGGGAATTTCCGAGGAAGTGGTAAAAATCTGCCTTGACAATCTTAAGGAAAAATATACGGCGGATTCTTCCGGCATTGAGCTGAGCATGATTACCGGCGGCTGGACGCTGGTTCCCAAAAGCGAATTCTGGGATGTGCTCCGCGAGCGTTACGGAGAGAAGAATTCAGGACGGCTTTCTAAATCCGCGCTGGAAACGCTTTCCATCATCGCGTACTCGCAGCCTATTACAAGGAGCGAGATTGAAAAAATCCGCGGCGTGAGCGCTGACAACATGATTCGCCTGCTCATCGAGCGCAGCCTTATTAAGGAGGTCGGACGCAAGGACGTTCCCGGTCGCCCGATTCAGTTCGGCACGACAAAGGAATTCCTTAAATTCTTCCATCTTAACAGTATTGCGGAACTTCCAAAATTAGACGAAGATGAAGAGCAGAGGTTTGAACTTGCACGATAACGAAGAATTAAGGCTACAGGTTTTTATGGCGCACTGCGGTATTGCAAGCCGTCGTGCCAGCGAGCAGATTATTGCTGACGGACGCGTTACGGTAAACGGCGTTACGGTTACAGAACCTGGAACTAAGGTTCGTGTCTATGATTTGGTGTGCGTCGACGGAAAGGAAATTTCCCTTGAGGAACGCAAGGTGTATGTGCTTCTGAACAAGCCCGCCGGATACGTATGCTCGCTCAGCGACGAGAAGGGGCGACCGGTTGCGGCTTCGCTTTTAAAGGAAGCGTATTCGGAGCGCCTGTACAACGTGGGGCGGCTGGACATGTTCAGCCAGGGCTTGATTATTTTTACGAACGACGGTGATTTTGCCGCACGCTTGTCGCATCCTTCCAGCGAGCTAGAGAAGGAATACATCGTTGAGTCGAGCGTGCCGCTCCCGCGCACTCTGGCAGAAGAGTTCCAGAAGGGACTTCGCGTTGACGGCGTGTTCTACCGCTGCAAGGAAGCCCATGACGTAAATGCCCGCAAGATGAAAATCGTGCTGGTTGAGGGCAAGAACCGCGAGATTCGCAATGTGTTCGCCTCAAAAGAGGTTGGAATCCGAAGCCTTACCCGCGTGCGCATTGGAAACGTTGGCATTACGGGGCTTAAGCCCGGCGAATTCCGCGAGCTTACCGCACAGGAAGTTGCGGGGCTTAAAAAATTGTGCAAGAATTAAAGAAAGAGGAAAATAAACATGATTATTGCTATGGACGGTCCTGCCGGAACAGGAAAAAGCACGATTGCTTCAATTATTGCAAAAAAACTGAATATCACGTATCTGAATAGCGGCAGTTTTTATCGCGCGCTTACGCTTGCCCTGCTTGACGCGGGCGAGGATTTGGAGACGATAGATGAGCAGAAGGTTACGGAATTCTGCAGGAAGCAGACTCTTGAGTACAAGGCGTCGCGCCTGTACCTTAACGGAACCGACGTTGAAGACCATCTGCATGACGACCGCGTGAGCAAGAAGGTCGCGCAGATTTCTGCGGTGGTGCCGGTGCGTCATCTGGTGAACGACCGCATGCAGGAGATAACCAAGAGCCTTGACATCGTATGCGAGGGGCGCGACATGACGACCGTCGTATTCCCGCAGGCGGAGCACAAGTTCTATCTGGACGCTTCACTTGACGTTCAGGCGCAGCGCCGCTTTGACCAGGGCGTAAGCAACATGACCTTGGAGGAGATAAAAGAAGCCATAAGGAAGCGAGACGAAATAGACAGGAACAAGGCGGAGGGCGCTCTTAAAATTGCTCCGGATGCTTTTTATATCGATACCTCTAACTTGACCATAGATAGGGTTTGTGCGATAATATTAGAACAAATTCACAAACAAGGGTTCAATATGGAAGAAATGGAAGTGGAAAAGGAAGAAGCTCAGAACTCCAAGAGCGCTATCCAGACACAATTAGAAGAGTCTCTGAACAATCTCAGTAATCCGGAAGAAGGACAGGTAGTAGACGGAGAGGTAATCTCTGTATCTGATGACTACGTTTTCCTTGATGTAGGTTGTAAGTCAGAGGGTAGACTCCCCGTAGAGGAGTTCGCAGGTGACCTGCCGAATGTTGGGGACAAAGTTTCAGTTTTCTTAGTTAAGGTATTCGGACGCAACGGTCCGGAGATTTCAAAGACTAAGGCAGATGCAAAGCGCATGTGGAAGGATGTTTCGCAGGCATTTAAAGATAAGGCTCCGATTGCCGGAACAATCACTAAGATTGTAAAGGGCGGATACGATGTAAATCTTGGTGGCGACATTCACGC
>CAKZZR010000261.1 GCA_937885475.1 uncultured Treponema sp. | reverse complement strand
CGGATTAAAATATATGTCCACTGGCGAAATACGCCGCACTCTGCTTGCGCGCGCGCTTGTAAGCCGTAAGCGCCTGCTTGTTCTGAGCGACCCGTTTGCGGGGCTGGATGCAGAAAGCCGCGCGATTCTTTTGGATTTTTTTGACACCATTGCCGCAAAGCAGCTGAACGATGCCGAGGTTGACGCGACCTTCCCGCGTATAATATTGAGCATGGAGCGCTACGTTGAGATTCCTGCTGCAATTACCCATGTTCTGGAATTTTCAAAGGGTGAGGTGTCGTTCTGCGGTAAGCGCGCTGACTACGAGGCACTGCTTGAGGCGCGTGCCGCCGAGCGACAGAAAAAACGCGCGGCAGAATACGCGGAATTTTCTGCTACGGTGCGCCGCCTGAGCGACGAGGTGAACACCGTGCTGGGCTTTGAGCATTATCAGCCGGAAAACGATACCCTTATCGAAATGAACGATGTGAACGTTGGCTGGGGCGACCACCGCGTTCTTCGCAATCTTACGTGGTCATTGAAGCGCGGCGAGCATTGGCTTATCCGCGGTCCCAACGGTTCTGGCAAAACCACGTTCCTGGAGCTTATTACCGGCGACAACATGCAGGTTTTTAACAATGATGTTCGGCTGTTTGGCGCGCGGCGCGGCAGCGGCGAGACAATCTGGGACATAAAGCACCGCCTTGGCATCGTAAGCTACCGCCTGCATGTGGAATACCGCATGGTCGGAAGCAGCCTGCTTGAGGTGATTATGAGCGGCTTCCACGATTCCATCGGACTGTATCAGGCACCAAGCGACGTAGAGGCTTCCGCCGCCGAAAAATGGCTTTCTCTTGGTGGCTTTGCGGGGCGCGGCAGGGAATCCTTTTCTGCGCTCAGTTATGGCGAGCAGCGGGCGGTGCTCATTCTTCGTGCCGCAGTAAAATGCCCGCCGGTAATGATTCTGGACGAGCCGTGCCATGGTTTGGACGACGAATTTCGACAGAAGGTGCTTGATTTGCTGGAGGTCATCGCGCAAAGTGGAACGACTACGTTCCTTCACGTAACGCATGAGCCGAGCGAGGTGCTTGCCTGCGAAAAGCACATTCTTGAGCTTCATCCCGACCGTGACCCCATGTACAGCATAATTGCTAACAACTAAAAAGTTCGGTATACTTTTTGTATTATGAGTGAAACATTGACAAACTGCCCTTGCGGCTCAGGCAAAAAATACAGCGAATGCTGCGAGCCGATTATCAAAGGAACGGTAAAGGCTCCTACAGCCGAAGCCCTTATGCGCGCGCGCTACTCTGCGTATGTTGCGCACGAAATTGACTTCATCATTGATTCTTGTGAAGAGGGAGAGGGCATTGCCGACATCGACAAGCAGGCTACCGAAGAATGGAGCCGCCAGTCAAAATGGCAGGGACTTACCATCCTTAGAACTGAAGAAAAGGATGACGAAGGCGTTGTTGAATTCATCGCGGACTACACGCTGAATCAGATGATTGAGCATCATCACGAGATTGCCGGCTTCAAAAAAATCAACGGTGAATGGAAATACGTTGCCGGAAACATCATCACGGAGACGGTAAAGCGCGAAGGTGCCAAAATCGGACGCAACGACCCATGCCCATGCGGCAGCGGAAAAAAATACAAGAAGTGCTGCGGTAAATAACAGTGGCAGAACGCGTTATAACCGGCTTTCATGCGGTTGAAGAAAAGGTTTTAAAGGCAAAGGACTCTAAGAATTCCGGCGGAATGCGGATTGTGTACGGCAAGGTCGGACCGCGCGTAAAAAAGATTGTCGCGGCGGCGCAGGAAGCGGGAATTCCGGTAAGTCAGGCGGACGAGCGCACGTTGGACGGCATGGTTGCTTCCTTGCCGGAATCCAGCCGCGACCATCGCGGGCTTGTGCTTGTGCTGAGCGGAGAAGCCGCAAAAACCAAGAATCTTGTTGAATTTGACCAATGGCTGGGCGAAGCTGCGGCAAAACCGCAGGACGAGCGGCAGGTGGTCATCGTGCTGGATTCTGTAACGGATCCGCATAATGTGGGCGCTATAATCCGCAGCTGCGACCAGTTTGGCGCAAGCCTTGTGGTCGTGCCGGAGCGCCGCGGTGCAAAGGACGTTGACTCAAACGAGGTGATTGCCCGCAGTTCGGCTGGTGCCAGCGCGTGGGTTCCTGTTGCGGTGGTAAGCAATCTTGTGCGCACTGTGCAGAAGCTCAAGGAAAACGGCTTTTGGGCATACGGCGCGGACGCGGGCGGCGAAACGCTTTGTTCCGTGCATTTTGCTCCGCGTTCCGTAATCGTCATGGGAAGCGAGGGTACCGGCATTGCCCGCCTGCTGGAGGAGCAATGCGACCAAATCGTAAGCATTCCTACCTGCGGCAAAATCGACAGTCTTAACGTAAGCGTTGCGGCGGGCGTTCTTCTGTACGAAAATTACCGCCAGTCGTTGTAACGCTTTCTTTTATTCAAAAAAAACAGAGAGTTCGAAATCCATCCTCTCTTAAAACAAAACTAGGAGGCTCGCATGAGCAGAACACAAAAGGATTTGGCGGGCGTAACGCTTTTGGGCAACCAAAAAACGGCGTACGCCTACAACTACTCGCCGGAAGTTTTAGAAAAATTTCCGAACAAGCATCCGGAAAACGATTACATGGTAACGTTGAACTGTCCGGAATTCACGTCATTGTGTCCCAAAACCGGGCAGCCGGATTTTGCGGAAATCAAAATCAATTACATTCCTGATCAGTTTTTGGTGGAATCAAAGTCGCTCAAGCTGTATTTGTTCAGCTTCCGCAATCATGGAGACTTTCATGAGGACTGTGCGAACATCATCATGAAGGATTTGGTGCGGCTTTTGGAGCCAAAGTATCTTGAGGTGGAAGGAATTTTTACGCCGCGCGGCGGAATTTCCATCTATCCGTTTGCAAATTATGGTAAGCCCGGCACTGAATTTGAGCAGATTGCCCGCAGTCGCCTTTTTGCCGCCGTAGACCGACGGCGCTAGACTTTTATTTACTTAAGGAATGAATTATGAATTTTCTCAATGAAATTATTTTGCTTTTAAGCATACCTGTTTTTTTTGGCGCGCTCATCGTGTTTTTTCGACTATTTGGCAAGACCGGTGTGTACGCGTGGACGGTCATTTGCACCATCGCCGCAAACATCGAGGTAATGATTTTGGTGCACGCCTTTGGCATGGACACCACGCTCGGCAACGTCCTGTTTGCATCCAGTTTTTTGGCTACCGACCTTATGAGCGAGCTGTACGGCAAGAAGGAAGCCAACAAGTGCGTTGCAATAGGAATTGCGGCGAACATTGCCTTTATTCTGATAAGCCAGTCGTGGTTCTTGTACATTCCCGCCGCAGAGGACACCATCGCGCCGTCGATTCGCGCGGTATTTTCAAACACGCCGCGCGTAATGCTTTCCAGCTTGTTTGCGTATGTGGTGTGCGAGCTGCATGACGTGTGGGCGTATCACGCATGGTGGTCATGGACAGAAAAGCGCTTTGGCAACAAAAAGTCGTATCTGTGGCTTCGTAACAATGGTTCAACGCTGGTGAGCCAGCTTATAAACGTCGTTGTGTTCAACGTGCTTGCGTTTTTTGGCGTGTTTCCGAACAGCGTGCTTGTGTCAATCCTTATTTTTGGCTACGCGATTTTTGTGGTTACGTCGCTCTGCGACACGCCGTTCTTGTATCTGGCGCGCCATCTTGCAGAACGCCATCCCGAGCTTCTTGAAAAATGAACGGCAAACCTGCTATTTTGTGGCAATGTACAGCGTAAGCCCTGCGGTGAACAGGCTGAGCGTGGTCGTCAGAATGGGCGCGTACACGCCGAAGTAATATGTGAACGCGTTTGTTTCGGCGGTGATTGTCATTTCTGGCAGAACCGCGGCTTTTTTTGAGACGGAATTTCCGTTCCTGTCCTTTATGTGGATGAGCTTACCCGTGTTCCGCGTTTTGTCAAAGCCGCCCGCAAGAGCTATGTAGTATTCCCAGTCGCGGTCAGGAATGTATGGGTAACGCCCGGGCGCATTTACGGCACCGCTTACGATTATAAAATTCTGCGCAAACGGAACGATTACCGTGTCGCCGTTCTGAGGGCAAAGCTCCGCACGGTACGACGCGTTGTACAGGGCGCGGCTTATGTCAATCGGAATTGTGGTACCGTCGCGAACGATGTACGCCGCCTTTATGTCTGAGGAGTCGGTAAAAAGACCGCGGTGGCGGCGAAAAAGGTAGGCATAGTCCTCGTCTGCCTCAAACTGAATCGCGGTTTTGTCGCTTGCGGTAAGCGCCGTGCTTTTTTGCTCAACGATGATTGCGCCCTCTATAAAAATCCATCCGGTACGTTCCGTGCGGTTGTGAACAAAGATGCTGTCCAAGTCCTCAAGGGCAATGTCTGCCTCAAAATCCTGCGCGCTCAGATAGCGCTTTTCCTTTGCGTTTTCTGCCGAGGAACTCATTCTTGAAAGCTCCACGCGCTCCTTGTCCGCCTGTGGCGTAAATCCGCCCGCAAAAACGTCAATCGCGTCGCGCAGGTTTTCGCCCGGCAAAAGCTCATATGTTCCGGGGCGCTGTACGGCTCCGCCTATGCTGACCCGCCGCTGTATTTTGTGAAGCACGACGGTGTCTTCCGGGCGGAGATGCGGATTCTGCGCCAGATTTCCGTTCCGCAGCGCCATGAACACATCGAACGTGCGTTCCTCGCCGTTTTTAGAGACGACGCTTACATTCCGCTTGCTGGAAAATTCCGTGGTGCTGCCAGCAAGTACTTCAGAAAGCCGGCTGAGCGCCCAGCACTTTTTGCTTTGGGCGCTCGTAACTTCGCCTATTACGCGCACGGTGAATTCACTGGGGGTTACGAACACAAGCTGCGGCGCGCCCATCGGGTAGTTCCGCAGGATGATTGATTCCACGTCTTTTTTTAATTGCAGGAACGTTTTTCCTTCCGCGTTCAGCGTTCCGAGGTTCGCAATTTTTATCTGATAGGAAGAATCCACTATGACCGGGTACACCACGCGCGTTCCGTTTGCAAAATACACCAGCTGGTATGCGTCGCCCGCCGTTACCGTATATTCCGAGGAGCTGAGCGCAAGCTGAATGCGCGGGTCGCCTTCGGGTTCGGCTTGGCGTGTGGTCTGCTGTGCGAGACTGCCAAAGGAAAAGAGAAGAAAAACAGCTGCTGCTGATAAAATCCGCTTCATAGGCAGTCTGCTACAAGCATTGAATGAGAATGACAATTGCCACCGCAATCAAAAAAAGCGCCACTAATGCTGGAAAATACCATTCCTTGAAAAATTTCATACGCGTTGTCCAATATCAAAATACTAAAGTATTTATTTAAAGTCAATTATTACTTGTATATTGTATTTCAGTTTTGGATTCATAATGTTAAACGATAGAATAAAAAATCTCAGGCTGGCACATAACCTGAATCAAGTTGAGCTGGGGGACGCGCTGGGAGTAAGCAAGCAGTGCGTCTCAAACTGGGAAAACGACAACATTCAGCCGTCTATAGAAATGCTTCTAAAGCTCGCCGCTTATTTTTCTGTCAGCACGGATTTTTTGCTTGGGCTTGACGAGCGAAGAATGCTGGACGTAAGCGCGCTGACCGATTCTCAGATTGCCCACATACAGCTGCTCATCCGCGATTTGAGCGGCTCAAACATTGTATAGACCGCTTTTTTCTATTAATATGGTTGCATGGGAAATCCGATTTTCAGCGAACTGCTGATTCTGTTTCTGCTGATTTTGAATTGCAGCAGGATTTTTTTCTTAAAATACGGAAAGATTGACTCTCTTGCGGTGCTTGCGCCGCTTGCGCTGTTTTTTTCGCTGCTTCACTTTTTTGCCTGGGGCGTTGACGTATGCTCCGCGCTAATTTTTGTCATCACGATTTTTGCCTTTGCCACAAATTTTCGCGCGTTGCTGCGCTTTATGTCTGGCTTGTATGTTGACTATTACAGCGGCATGTTCAAGCTTGGTGCAGGAATCGTCTTGGTATTGAGCTTTGCAATGGTCGGGGGGCTGTGGTATTTTCGTCCGCTGGTGAGCAAGGCGCAGGATTTTTCTGTCGCGCAAAAAAAAGTGCGGCTTTCGGGTGATTTTACCAACGGCTTCAGACGGTCGTTTCCTTTTGAATTCTCCAATGCTGAAATTTCAGCATTTTATCCTGATTCCTATGATTCTGCTGGCGGCTTGCAGCCAATCGTTCTTCTTGCGGAAAAAAATGCATCGCCCTTGGACTACGAGCCGTTATGCCTTATGCTTGCACAGCGCGGTTATGTCGTGTATGTTGGCGATTTTTATGCCCGCGACGGAAAATGGTGCCACAATCTTATGGACGTGCGCTATTTTAGGCGGGGCTGGCTGCTTTTGGAGCGCATTTTTAGGACGGCGGGCTTTGAGTCGCAGAAGGAATTCTATTCGTTCAATATGCTAAAGGAATGCCGTGCCATGACGGATTTTGTGCGAGCCGATGTTCTGTATGAAAAGCCGGAGGAACGGAGCGGGGCGGCTGAAGCGGAAAATACAGCCGCTGCGACGGCTGAAACTGTGGCGCTAGACGTGGCACAGCAAGAGAAGGAGCTTGTTTCTGAGCCGATTTTTGTTGTGGGCGACTGGATGAGCCGCACGGCGCTTAGGGAATTTTACGACGAGAATAAAAATTTTCTTTGCGGGTATACGAATCTTACGGACTACGAGGAATACCGCACGCCGGGCTACGGCTTTATTCAGCAGACGAACCCGCTTGCAGCCTTTGCGCTTGGCGCGTTCCAGCGTGAAGCCGTGCAGGATACGGCGGCAATAGAAGCGGTCGCGCAGAAAATTCAGGAAGCGGTTCCGCCACGCGTGTACCCTGCGCCTGTTCCTGTGCGTTCCGTGCAGGATGCGGCGCAAAATGAAGGGGCGGAAGACGGCTTGAATGAGCAGACCGATGATGCCGGCGACAGTTCCTTTACGGAGGCAAAAGAATGACATTGTGCGAGCTTGACCAATATTTTCGCAGTTTTTTGCGCATAGAGGACTACGGCGCGGATGTTTCCAAAAACGGAGTGCAGATTCAGAACAGCGCGCCGGACTCAAAGCCCATAAAAAAAATTGCCTTTGCCGTTGATGCCTGCGAGGAAACCGCGCTCCGCGCCGCAAAAGAAGGTGCCGACGTGCTGTTTGTGCATCACGGGCTTTTATGGGGTGGCTGCGAGCCGATTACCGGCCACATGTATAAGCGCTTTGCGGCGTTCATCAAGAATGACCTTGCGCTGTATGCGTGCCACATTCCGCTGGACGCAAACAATCCGTGCGGAAACAATTATGGGCTTGCCGCCCGCCTTGGGCTTTGCCAGTGCGAGCCGTTTGGTACGTGGCGGGGCATGACGATTGGAGTAAAGGGCGTGCTGCCCGAGCCTTTTGAGGTAAGCGAGCTTGCCCGGCGTGTGCTGAACCCTGGAGAAAAGCCTCTTGCCGTTCTTCCGTTCGGAAAAAAGGAAGTGCGCACGGTGGGCATTATTTCTGGCGGTGCGGCGGACGACGTGGGGCAGGCGGTTGAGCAGAACCTTGACGCGTACATCACTGGCGAAATGCAGCATGAGCTTTTTCATTACATCAAGGAAAGCGGCATAAACTTCATTGCGGGCGGGCATTATCAGACGGAAACCGTCGGCGTGAATCTTGTGAAGGATAAGGTTCAGAAGGATCTGGGGCTAGAGACCGTCTTTATTGATTTTCCGACGGAATGGTAAAATCTAGCACAAAAAAATTAAGCAATCTTTTTGATTTTTATGGGAGACCAACATGAATAGTAAGGACATTGACAAAAGCAAGCTGCTTCCGTTCATTCTGACGGCGGCGGTGATAATTGCGGACCAGATTACAAAGGCGCTCATCGTGGCGAATATTCAGCCGTGGACGATTGGCGCGCAGTTTTTTGGCGATTTTTTGCGGATAGTGCATGTTTCCAACACCGGCGTTGCGTTCAGCATGGGAGACTCGCTTCCGCTGGTGCTTCGCCGTTTGTGCTTTGGCATCATTCCGCTGGTGGTCATGGTGCTGGTTATAGGCGTGTATTTTAGGAATGAGGAATTCAATTCCGTTCAGCGCTGGGCAATCTGCGGCATTATTGGCGGCGGCTTTGGAAACGTTATTGACCGATTTTTTCGCTCGGAAGGCGTCATTGATTTTATCGACGTTAAATTCTACGGACTATTCGGACTTCAGCGTTGGCCTACGTTCAATGTGGCAGACATGGCGGTTGTTGTGTGCGGAATCATTCTTTTGGTTTCATTTTTAGTTACCATTGTAAAAGACAAGACTGCGAGGTAGACATGAAAAAAATAGGAATTATTGGCGCGATGGAGATTGAAATCAACATCCTGCGCGAGGAAATGAACTCAAACGGCTCTTTAAAAGAGGTTCTGGCGGGCAGCCTTGTGTTCTATGAGGGAATCATTGGCGGCGCGGACGTTGTTGTTGTAAAAAGCGGCGTTGGCAAGGTTAATGCGGCTCTGTGCGCTCAGCGGCTTATATTGCAGTTTGGCGCGGACTGCATAATCAATACGGGAATTGCCGGTTCCATGGCGGCGGGGCTTGGCATTTTTGACCTTGTTGCTTCTACAGATGCACTGTATCACGACATGGACGCCACGGAGTTTGGCTATAAGATTACGCAGATTCCGCAGATGGACGTAAGCGTGTTCCCGGCGGACGAGCGCCTTATTGCGGCGGCGGAGGAAGCGTTCAAAAAAAGCCCCGCTGCGGCAGAGCATAAGATGATTCGCGGCCGGATTGCCACTGGCGACCAGTTCATTGCCGACCTTGAGACAAAGCAGCGCATACAGAAGAACGCCTCGCCTGCGTGCGTGGAAATGGAGGGCGCGGCAATTGCGCACGCCTCTTACCTTAACAAAACGCCGTACGTCATTCTGCGCTGTATGAGCGACATGGCAAACGAAAGTTCAGACAAATCCTATAACTTT
>CAKZZR010000260.1 GCA_937885475.1 uncultured Treponema sp. | reverse complement strand
AAAAATTGTTGCAATTCCTGACAGAAAACTGGGGAATTAATCTTTACAAGTTACCAGTAAAAGAGAATTTTTCTTTTGCATTAATGGAACAAAGAAAATCCACCTGGCGCTTTTGCTCCCGCCTTTACCCATGACACCGCGTTCTTTGCAGAAGGCTTGTGCGTCTGGGAGTCCAACGCGTCAATATAAGACGTAAGCCAGGAAGCAAACGCGGACGCCTTTTGCGCGGTCTCGTTCTGCGGGTCGGCAATGACCAAAAGCACGGAAACGCCGTCTTTTTCTGCGGCAAATGCGGCGATGTTTTCCGCAAAGTTTGCGAATGCGGCTTCTCCGGCGGCAACAAAGGCATTTGCCGGAGTAGAAATACCTGCACGCGACGCTGGCAAAAGCAGGCAGTCCTTTATGGTGGGCTGGGTCTTTACAACGAACACAAGGCGGCTGGGCTCGTGGCGCTGCTGAATGCGCGTCAAGGCTTCCATCGTAGCATACTGGAATGAGGTTATCATCGCATCGCACGCCTTCTGGCAGTTGTCTGCTGTAAACGAAGAAAAAAGCCCTGCGTACAAGGCAGAATCAAAATACATAATGTAGTCGTCAACGGCACCAATGCTGGTTTCCGTCTGAATGATAAGGGAACGGGCAGAAACCGCCGAACTTTTGTTCCATGCCATGGCATGAACGCCCGCAGGAGGCGTGGTTTTGTCTGCGGAATCGTCCGCAACAGCAACAGAAAAGTCGCCCAGGGTCAGGGCTTCAGAAAAATCATACACGGAAGAGGCATCGTTTCCGACAACTAATATTTTTTTACTCATGGCGCGATTATAGCATATTCAAGGTGTTTTTGATATAATTTTTCTGCTATGAAACTTTGGATAAAATATCTTATTGCGGCTGTGCTGGGCATTGCCTGCGCGCTCATTCTGCCGGTCAGCAATTCTAGCGTGGCAGAAGCAATACGGTTCATAACGGAAATGGTCGTTCGCTTTGGACGATACATGGTCATTCCGTTAATTTTCTTTACGACCATAATCACGTTCAACCGCCTGCGAGACAACCATCTTCTTATAAAAACCGGCGCGTGGACGGCAGCAATCGTAGTCGTCTCTTCATTCATGCTGACGATTATTGGACTTCTTTCCATATTAATCGTAAAGCTGCCGCGAATTCCGATTACCAGCGAGAACGAGGCGGGAAACGCCGTGCTTGGCATTGCAGACCTGGTGCGCTCGCTCTTTCCTTACTCCGCGTTTGAGACGCTGAGCAACGGAACTTTTTTGCTGGCGGCATACTTTTTTGCCATGCTGATTGGAACTGCAAGCTGCGGAGACCAGGTTCTGTTCCGGCCTGTTACTACGCTGGCGGACTCGCTTTCAAAACTGATGTACAACATCAGCGTCATATTTACGGAATTTCTTGCCTACGGCATGATTGCCATTGTGTGCAGCTGGACGATTCAGTACCGCGCGGTCATTGCGAGCGGCATTTTCATTCCGCTGATTATCATGCTTCTGGTGGACTTTATAATCGTAGCAGGGCTTATTTACCCGCTGATTGTCCGCTATCTGTGCCACGATCCGCATCCGTACCGCATTCTGTTTGCATCAATCACATCAATCATAACAGCATTTTTTAGCGGAGACGTGAACCTTGTGCTTCAGGCGAACATGCGCCACGGAAAAGAAAGCCTTGGCATCCGCCGCAGAATCAACGGCACCGTGCATCCGCTGTTCACAGTGTTCGCGCGCGGAGGTTCGGCGCTGGTAACGACGGTCGGCTTCATCATGATATGGAGAAGCTATTCCAGCCTGAACATTCCGCTCAAGGACATTCTTTGGATTACGTTCACGTCGTTCGGGCTTTCGTTCCTGCTGGGCGGGCTTCCGGCAGGCGGCGCGTTCGTTTCGCTCACGGTGCTCTGCTCGCTGTACAGCCGCAGCTTTGACAATGGCTTCCAGCTTTTAAAGCCGGCGGCACCGATTATCTGCTCGTTTGCGGCGGCATTTGACACGGTAACCGCAATGTTCGGCTCGTACATCGTGGCAGTAAAAACCAAGCTCATTGAGCACCACGGAATCAAACACTTTATTTAGGAAAAATTAATGAAAAGTTTTATAATATAAGCATAGAGTGAAATGGATTTTGCAGCGGGTCCCAGCGACGACGGAAATCAAGGTAACTCCCTATTAGGGTACCCCCTTAATTTCCGTCTGCGTCCCACTGCAACATCATTTCAATAATTGTTTCAATACTAAAATTTATTCATTTTGTATTTATTATACTAAAGGATTATATATGAAGACTTCAAAATTTATTATTTCAACGTTACGGGATGCACCAAATGATGCAGTTATCGCAAGCCACCAGCTTATGATGCGTACGGGTATGCTCAGAAAGCTTGGTAACGGACTTTATACATACATGCCGCTTGGCTACCGCTCATTCAAAAAGCTTGAGAACATTATCCGCGAGGAACTTGATAAGGCCGGAATGATGGAGCTTAAGGCAACCGTGATTCAGCCTGCCGAAATCTGGAAGGAAAGCGGCCGTTGGGACAAGATGAACGGCGAGATGCTCACTCCACAGAACCGCGCGGGTCAGGACATGGTAGTTTCTCCTACTGCCGAGGAGTCCGTTACTGCCGTAGTACGCGAAGGACTTTCTTCCTACAAGCAGCTTCCGTTCACGCTCTATCAGATAAACACAAAGTACCGCGACGAAATCCGCCCACGCTACGGCGTTATGCGCGGACGCGAGTTCACTATGATGGACGCATATTCCTTTGACAAAGACCAGACTGATCTGGATAACTCATACAACAACGCCGCCGAAGCCTACCGCAGGATTTTTAAAAGACTCGGGCTAAAGACAATTTCCGTAAAGGCAGACACCGGCGCGATGGGCGGCTCCGGCTCCGAGGAATTTATGGTAGAAAGCGAGGTTGGCGACGACACGCTTTTGCTCTGCCCTAACTGCTCGTACGCGGCAAACGTAGAAAAGGCTTCCTGCCAAAAGGAAACTCCGCTTGATAGCAACGGAAAGCCGCAGGCAAAAACCGACCTTGCCGTAGAAGAAGTTGCAACTCCGGGCGTACTCAGCATTGAAGATATGGAAAAATTCTTCGGCGAAAAGTCAACCACGTTCCTCAAGGCGCTCATCTACAAGGTCTACAACTGCGCGATTGACCTTTCCAAGAACGAATTCTACAAGAACTCAAAAACCGTTACAGAAGGCGGACAAACCTACATTCCAGAAACATACTTCTGCGTGCTTATCCGCGGAGATTTGGATGTAAACGAGGCAAAGCTTGCTTCCGTTCTCAAGGCGAGCGGAGCGGAGCTAGCAAACGATGAGGACGTAGTAAAATACTCAGGCGCACCGCACGGATTCGTGGGGCCAATCGGCATAAAGATTCCTGTCCTTATGGACGAATCATGTATCGATATGCACGACTCGTATGCCGGAGCCGGAAAGGAAGGCTTCCACATAAAGCACGTTGAGCCAAACCGCGACTTTGTTCCATTCATGACGGCAGACGTGCGCACCTGCAAGGAAGGCGACAAATGCCCTGAATGCGGCGGAACGTTCTACATGAAAAAAGGAAACGAGCTTGGTCACATCTTCAAGCTGGGCGACAAATACACAAAATCCATGAGCGTAAGCTACCTTGACGTAAACGGAAAAGCCGTAACGCCAATCATGGGCTGCTACGGAATCGGCGTTGACCGCACCCTTGCAAGCATCATCGAGGCTCATCACGACGAAAACGGCATCATCTGGCCTATGACGGTGGCTCCGTTCCAGGTTGTCGTGGTTCCTGTAAAATACGACGGCGCAATGAAGGAAGCCGCAGACAAGCTTTACGACGAATTGACCAAAGCCGGCGTTGAAGTGCTTTTGGACGACAGAAACGAGCGCCCTGGCGTTAAATTCAAGGACTTCGACCTTATAGGCATTCCCGTTCGCGTCGTTGTTGGCGAAAAGAACCTTCCGAACGTTGAACTAAAGCTCCGCAAGGAAGCCGAAAGCCGCCTTGTTCCGCTTGAAACGGCTGCCGCCGAGATTGCAAAAACCGTAAGCAAAGAGCTTGCGGCATTGAACGCGTAAATTATCTGCCTCGCCACAAGATGCGAGGCAAAAAAAAGGAAAGCTATGAAAAAGCAGATTAAGAGGTCCATTCTGGCAGTCGCATTTTGTGCAGCAAGCGTTTTTAGCGCACACGCGCTCCCCGGCTTCAAGCCGTACATTCAGGAGCTTCCGGGGCAGTACGTATACTACCGCGATATGACCTTTGAACGGGAATCCTACACCGGGCTTCTTATGTTTGACGAAAAGACCTTTGCCGCACGCTATTTTGCGCCGCAGGACGCAAAGGCAAAGCAGCCGGAAGTGAACGTTGAGATTTATTTTTCCATTGACCCCGCAGCCGACCATCTTGAGCTTACCGGCGAGCGCATCATGAGCGGCTTTACCCCGGAGGAAGCGGAATTCGTAAACTACCTGCACGACGTGCTGTACGAATTCAGCGCCCGCCGCATAAAGCAGGGCTATCTTTCCGAAAACAAAAAGAGCGTGCGCAGCAGCGAATACTATGGCCAGTTCGGCGGCTTTGTAACCGTTGAATACGACGCAATCGTTCCTCTGTTCAACGTGCGCCAGATTTTTTCTGACGAATCAAAGCCGGAGCTGTACATCGTAACCGCCGGTCAGCTTACCTCCGCAACCGACCGTTCCTTTGAGCAGTTCAAGGGCTTTCCGCAAAAAAACGACGACAAGCGCCACAGCCTCAAGCTCAAAAAAAGCCCGCAGAAGGCATTTGCCGCGCCAGACGAAAAAACTGCCATGCTTGACGACAACTGGACGCAGACAATGGACAACGTTTTTATGCTGGGCGACGCGGCGCTCGTTTCTGTAAGCGCGATTCCCTATGCGCCGGTGGACTTTTTAATCCGCCAGCTCATGCTAAGCACCGGCGACAGCTACCTTAACTGGCAGACCGCCGAAGTTATGGAAAAGGACGGCGCGGTATCCATAAGCGGGCTTTTTTATCAGCCGTCCACCAAAAACGTCAGCAGGAACTTTAAAATGGCGCGCAAAAACGATTCTTCCTACGACTTTTTTACGCTTACGGTGTACAATAATATCTACGAAAAGAACAGGGCGTATTTTACAAGGCTGCTGAGCGCAAATTCCCTGTAATTCTTTTCGCAAGGGACACAATGCTAGAAAACAAACTGATGCTGAGCCGCGTATTCGTCGCAATCCTCAGCTTTACCTACGCGCTGCTGTTTTTTCAGAACAGCAGCAAGGATTCCGTAAGCAGAACCTGCGGAATCGGCGAATTTGCCTACGGACTGTGGGCGCTGTTTGCGGGGCTGCGCCCTATTCTTACCGACCAGTCATCGCAGATTCTGGTGCAGAGCGTCATATACATTCTGGCAGAAATAGCTTCCTGCGCGTTCATCTCGTTCACGCTGGGCTTATATTCCGAGCCTACGCCCTTCATCAAGAAGTTCTCAAAATACATTTTCATCTTTCCTGCGTTCTCGCTAGTGCTGGCAGTGTGCTTTGAAGTTTTTTCCGTTCATCACCTGTTCATCCTGCCAAACGAGTTGCTTCCCGTCATAGAACAGGACCCGATTTTTCAAAAATCGGCGTACTATTTCATTCACTGTGCCGTGGACTTTTCGTTCATAGGGCTTGCAATCGTGTTTTCAATCTTCAAGATGATAACAAAGCCAAAGGCAAACCGCTCAATCATGCTGCTGTATGCCGCCGCCGCGCTCCTGTACCTGGTGCAGATAATCTACAAAATCCACATTGAGCATATGCCTCAAAAGGAATACACCGCGCTCACGCATTTTCTTTCTCTTTTTTCCTGGATTTTTTTCTCCACCGTCGTATTTTTTGCCGTATACTTCGACAAGAGGGAACAAGGAATGCGGCTTGCTTCAGACCAAATTCTCGACTCGTCCAAGTTTCCCGTGTTCATTTTTTCTGACGACGACCTGTTCATTTCGGCAAATATAAGCGGCTTTGAATTCCTTACGCAGTACGGCATAGCGCCAAGGACATACCAGCACTACCGCGAGATTTTTTCAGAGGCGCAGTTCCTTCATCTTGGTGTGCCGGAAGCTGCTGACTCAAAGAACGCGTTCTATATTTCCGCCATTACGGACAAAAAACTGTATTACGGCAAAAAAACGGAACTGCATTCCGTCATCGCAAAAAACGCGGGCTACTACATCATTCTTGCCAATATGGACATGTATTCGGGCATCATAAATCAATTGGAATACGTCGCCCACACCGACGAACAGACGAACTGCAAGCGCGGAAGCCAGCTTGAGGCGGCTTTTCTTAAGGAAGCGCACGAGCACGCCGAACCGCTCATCATCATTTGCGCACGACTGAACAATCTTGAGCATTTGAACGAGACAATCGGCATAAAAAAGACGGATTTGTATCTGGTAACGTTTGCTGACATCATAAAGAACGCCGTGCAGCAGACGGACTTGCAGGATGGCATAGAAAAGGCAGTGTTCCGTATGACCGGCTCCGTGTTCGCGCTTATCGCCTCGGTGCGCCGGCAGGAGCAGATTCAGGCGTTCTTTAAGCAGATAAAGCGGGAATGCGCGGCGTTCTCAAAAAACCGCGTGGAGCCGCTTTCCTGCTCGCTGGGATACGCCGTCTCCACCGACAAAGCCCAGCCGCTTGGCAAAATGCTTCAAAAAAGTTTTGACAACATGCTGCTTGACAAGTAACCAAAAACAACAGTGCCTTTTGCAGAGCAAAAACCGTAATACTGCTATGAATTCACGTTCAGGCGCGAAAGAGGGCTTCCAATCCACTGCCCTTCGCCCAAGTAGGACTTTTTTTCGCCTTCAATCAAAAACTGAACGCTCTTTACCGTGGAAAATTCGGTTGCCGTATACACAATCTGCATCAGCTGTGCGCGCCAGCCTTCCACACCGTATGAATTGAATTCAAAATTCTCGTTGAAATTCAAGGTCGCAACGCCGTCCTTTACGGACGCGCCGATGAGCTTTGTTCCCGAAGGAATAAGGCTCATGCAGTTTGCCTCGCCTGGAAGCGGACCTGCAATAAGCGCGCGGATTGCGTCGGTAAGCGGCGAGTCTGATTTTGGCAGGCTTCGAGTGATGACGCGGCGGTTCACCCTACCGTCCGCATCTATTGAAACAAAGCAGAGGTTCGCGCTGCGCGTTGCCGGCACCGCAACCGGCACCTTTGCGCCCTCAGAAGCGTCCGCAGTGCGCACAGTAACTGGCTGAACCGGCGTTTTTACCGCTTCTGAGCTGTCTTGTGCCGGCTTTTTTTGAGCGCTGGCAAGCTCGACATTGCGCGCCTGTCCGCCTTCTGCGCCAGAGGTTGCGTCTGCTTTTGCGCCGCCCGCTCCGCTACCAACGTAATATCCGTCGCCCCGCGAAGAAGCTGTCTCCGGAGCCTGAGCAACCGGTTCCTCTGGCTCAAGCGAAGTAGTCTTTGTGGTTCCGCCCATAAGGTCAAATTCGTATTCTTCTTCCTTCACCGGAATTTTGGGGGCGTCCGCATGATTCTGCACGAATTCCGGCGTTGAAACTCCGACGCGCTCAAAAAAGTTCGTCTTCTTAAGATTTGCAAGAATGGTGTCCTTTTTTACAAAAAAGAGCATGATGATAAAAATGATGCATACAAAAAAAACGGCAACATACAAGCCGCTGTTGGTCTTGTTTTTATTTTCTTCTGACATACTTTACATATCGGAAAAAGCGAGCGCGCTTGTGAGCAAATTCTACGTTCTTACGAGCGACGACGGCAAGGGCTTTGCGTCGCCGCGGTCAATCACGGTTTTAAAGCCGATTCCAAGAATGCGCCGGTCAAGACAACCGCGGCACTGAGCGCTTTCCTCGCCGGTGCAAATTTTATTGTCGTACAGCGAATATTTTTTGCGCACGGAAACAGGGGAAAGGTTCGGCATGACGACGTTTGCGCCACTTAAGATGCCCCTCTCGCGACCGTCCGGCATCACTGTTCCCAGCGCGGTCGTCGCCGGAAGCAGAATGTTCGGCTTTAGGATTCGTATTACAGAAAGCAAAAAACACGTAAGTTCCGCAGAGCCAGCGGCGCAGGCGGCAAATTCCGTGTCCTTATGCGGAATGAACGGACCGATTCCGCACATTTCAGGCTGGAATTCCTCGATGAATTTTAAGTCCGCGGCAAGATGCGCCGTCGTCTGGAACGGCGAGCCGACCATAAAGCCCGCGCCCACCGCATAGCCAATGCCGCGCAGAACGGAAAGACATCGCATTCTGTTCGTAAAGCTCATGGAAGAGGGATGCAGCTTATTGTAATGCGCTTCCGTCGCGGTTTCGTGGCGGAGCAGATAGCGGTCGGCACCCGCGTCAAACAACGCCTTATAGCTCTGCGCGCTCCGCTCACCTACAGAAAGCGTGATGGCAGTATCGGGGTGGAGCGACTTTATGTCGCGCACAACGGCGCACAGGCGCTCATCAGTAAAAAACGCGTCCTCGCCGCTTTGCAACACGAACGTTCTGAAGCCAAGCCGGTAGCCTTCGTCCGCGCACAAAAGGATTTCGTCCGCAGAAAGGCGGTAGCGGCTGCAATTGACGTTGCTCCGCCGGATGCCGCAGTACAGGCAGTCGTTCTTGCAGTAATTGCTGAATTCGATAAGCCCTCGCATGAATACGTCGGTTCCGTACACGGCGCGGCGCAGCTCGTCGGCGCGGACACGCAACAGTTCGGTCGTCTCCGGCGTGCGTCCGTCAATGAGCGCTGCATATTCCTCTGTAGTAAGCGAGCGTCTGGCGCACAACCGCTCAATAAGCTCCTTCTGTTCTGTGGTCATATAAACTCCTACGGAAGGCGGTTACCCGCCGCCTGATACAGCTCGTACCATTCGCGGCGGCTAAGTTCCACGCCGGACGCCTTTGCGGAATCGCGCACGCGCTGGATGTTCGTGGTGCCAATGACAGCCTGCATTGCCCCCGGATAGCGCAGAATCCACGCCAGGGCGATGGCTGTGGCAGAAACGCCCTTTTCTTCGGCAAGCCGGTACAAAACGGCGTTGAGAGCGCCAAAACGCTCGTTGTTTAGGTACACGCCCTCAAAAAAGCCGAACTGCATGGTCGACCACGCCTGAACCGCAATGTGATGCAGGCGGCAATACGCAAGAATGCCGCCGTCGCGCATGGAGCTTCCGTCCCACTTCATGTTCGTCTGAAAGTCCGCGTCCAGCATGGGTGTATGTGCTACGGAAAACTGAACCTGATTCGCGCATATTTTAAACGGCACGCGACTTGCCACCAGCTCCATAGTAAGCGGATTACAGTTTGAAAGCCCAAAGTTCCGCACCTTGCCCGCCTTATGAAGCTCCGTAAACGCCTGGGCAATTTCGTCCGGCTCCATGAGCGCGTCCGGGCGGTGCAGCAAAAGGGAATCCAAGCGGTCGGTTCTAAGGCGAAGCAGGCTCTGATCCACGGCGTGAACGATATGCTCCCGCGAAAAATCGTACCAGGTAACGCCGTCCTCGCTTCGGATTCCGCACTTTGACTGAAGGAACACGCGGTTGCGTAGCCCGGGATTCTGGGCAAAGGTTTCTCCTAAAAGAGATTCCGCGCGTCCGTCTGCATAGCAGTCCGCGGTGTCAAAAAAAGAGATTCCCTCATCAAGAGCCGTTCCAGCAAGAGCCGCAATCTGGTCTGTGGTCAGCTCGCTTGTGCGCATGAGTCCAAGGATTATTTCTGAGACAGAATCCCCTGTCTCGCCAAATGAAATGTACTTCATAGAACCTCCTGAGTCTGAGCGAACCTGAGCGGCTCAAGGCTTCGCGAAAGAATGCCGTTCATGTGCGCGATTGCGGTGCCGTAATTGGTAACCGGCGTTCCGAATGCGGCGCACAGCTCCATGCGGCGGCGAACCTCGTTGTCGTTCAGCATGCACGCGCCGCAGTGAATGATCAGCGCAAAACGGCTTACATCGTCGGGAAAGCCACCCCCGCTTGTGAATTCAAACAAAAGCGAGCGCTTTGTATGCGAGCGGCACCACGCGGGAAGCTTTACCGTGCCTATATCCTCGCACTGGCGGTGATGCGTACAGCCCTCGCTTACAAGCACGGTGTCGCCGTCCTGCAAGGAGTCCAGCGCGAATGCGCCGCGCACCGCCTGATTAAGAAAGCCCTTCATGCGCGCCATGAGGATTGAAAAGCTTGTGAGCGGCTGCCCCGCCGGAAGCGCGGCGCTTACTGCGGCAAACGCCTGAGAGTCCGTTATGACCAGCGCGGGCGGCTTTGCAAGCGCAGAAATCGTAGGTAACAGATTGTCAACGCCGCAGCACAGCGGAACCGCACCCGCCTCCAGAATATCACGAATGGCAAGCTGCTGAGGCAGGATGAGCCGCCCTTTCGGCGCGGAAGAATCTATGGGAATAACGAGCACCACAAAGTCGCCGGGGTGAATGAGGTCACGCACAAAAAAACGCTCTGAGCCGGAAGGGCGGAGCGCCGAAATGCGTTCCTTAAGCAGACCGACGTTAAGAGCGGAAGCAGCGCTTACGTACACACAGTTGTCGTGAGAGTCAGGAACAGCGTCCAGCAGGTCGCTTTTAGTAAAGGCGATGACGTAGGGAATTCTCTTTTCGGAAAGGAGCGATTCAAGCTGCGTGTCAGCCGCAGAAAATCCCAAGGTAGAATCAACAACAAGAACAGCAATGTCGCAGGTTTGAAGCACTCTGAGCGTCTTTTGCACCCGGAGCGCGCCAAGGTCGCCCTCGTCGTCAATGCCGGGCGTGTCTATTACGGTTACCGGTCCCAGCGGAAGCAGCTCCATCGTTTTTTTTACGGGGTCGGTGGTGGTTCCCTTTACGTCCGAGACGATGCTTACGTCCTGTGCCGTTACGGCGTTCATCAGGCGGGATTTTCCTGCATTGCGCCGCCCAAAAAACGCAATCGTCAAACGGTTCAGGGTGGAAAAGCTCTGGTCTGTCATATCACACGTCCTTTTCTACAGATTTTTTACCATCGTCAGGATATTCCTGCCGTCAAGATATTCGTAGGTAACGCTGTCCATGTATTTTTTGGTAAGAAAAATGCCAAGCCCGCCGATGTCGCGCTCCTCAAGGGCAAGTGTTATGTCCGGGTCGGCATGGTCAAGCGGATTGAAGGGCTTTCCGCCGTCGGTGAGCGAAATGGTCAGGCGGCGGGGATTCTGCTCCACAGCGCAGCGCACCAAGGCGGTTCCGCTTGCGGGCGCGTAGGCGTAATGCGCGATGTTCACAAAAATTTCCTCAACGCACAGGTCGATTTGCATAAAAAGCTTTGGGTCCACGTTCTGCTCAGAAAGAATGGAATGTATGAATTCGTTTACAGTCTCAAGGCTTTCATCAACTGCCTGAACTTCAAGCTCTTTCATAGCGTCATCTCCCTTCAGAATCAAATCCAGCATGGTAATATCGTCAAACTGTTCGGCTTCTGCAACGAACGCGTCTATGCGAGCGCGAACCCTGAGCACAAAGTCCTGCGCGTTCAGTGCCTCGCAGCCAACGACGGCATCAAGCAGGCGCTCCTCGCCAAAAAGCACGTTCTGCGCGTCCGTGGCTTCGGTAACGCCGTCCGTATACACAAAAAGCCTGGCACCTGCTTTTAGTTTTGCGGTATGCTCAGTATATTTTACGCCCGACATTCCGCCAAGAAAAAAATTCGGCTTTGTGGCAAGGTACGAAAACGTTCTACCGTCATACAGAATGGGCTGCGGATGCCCCGCATTCACAAAGCGCAGTTCGCCGGTGCTGAGCGTAAGAATGCCGAGCCAGCAGGTTACAAAAAGCCCGCTTTCATTTCCCTGGCACAGCTGATTGTTGGTCGTCTCAAAAATCTGCGCCGGAGAAAGCCCCTGCCGCGCGTGCGAGCTGATGAGCGTTTTTGCAATGACCATGAACAGCGCCGCGGGAACGCCCTTTCCGCTTACGTCGCCAACCACCAGCATAAGATGGTCATCGTCAAGCAGCAGGTAGTCGTACAGGTCGCCGCCCACCTCCTTTGCAGGCTCCATGGACGCAAAAAGATCAAAGTCATGCCGCTCTGGGAACGCCGGATAGCCCTTTGGCAGCATGTCTGACTGAATCTTGGTGGCAACGTTCAGTTCGGTGCTTATGCGCTCCTTTTCTGCGGTAACGCTCGTAAGCTCGCTGATGTAGCGGGTCAGGTCTGCGCTCATTTTTTCTATTGCGCGGGCAAGGTCGCCCAGCTCGTCCTTGTTCCTGATGCTTTTGAGAATGCCGGAAAGCCCCTTATGGTGCTGCATGAAAATCTGTGTGGAATGCGTAAGCAGCAGAATAGGGCGAATCATGACGTTCAGCAAAAAGACGATGTAGAGCGAAAAAAAGATAAAGGCGACGGCAAGGCAGATTTCCACGATGCGGCGCTGATACTGCATCTGAAGCGCCATAACCTCGTCCATGGATTTTGTAAGGCTGAGCATTGCGACCACATTATTGTAGGAGTCCCGCACCGGAATTGCGGTGGTGGCATAATTGTATTCCGCGGAATATTCGTATTCCGTGTAAGGTCGCCCCAGCAACATAAGCTTCTTGATGTTTATGATGGAGCTTTGCTCAAGCCTGTCCAGCGGCTCTTCCTCTCCCACCGAATAGGTCTTGAGCCGCCCTGCAAGATGTGCGCTCACACAGTGAAACACGTAGCACTGCGTCTTATGAAGAATTGAATCGGGAACGGTTACACTCAGATAGTCTATGTCGGCAATGTTCACCACCTCGGCAAGCTTTTCTGCAACGGAATTCCAGTTCTCGTCCGTAGTCTTATTGGTTATGTAGCCGTTTATGCTGTCGCCGTCTATGTACGACAGCGCAAGATAGGCAAATTCCCGCGTCATCTTGTTGTACTGACTTTCAAATACGTTCTTAAAATGCCGGAAGCTGGCATAGCTGACCGTACCGCACAAAAGCACTGCGAACAGCAAGGCCCCGGAAAGAATTTTCAGCGATAGTTTTGAAAAAAGCTTTGTCCTCATGTCGTTTCTCCGCTCAGTGCCTTACGTTCCGAAGCAGGTGTTCCGCTTCCTCTTGATTCTGCGCAAACGTGCATATTCGGATTCTTTCATTGATAATGTCATCTGTGATGCTCAGAAGGATTTTTACGACGGTTTCGTTCAGCTCCTTGTTCGTGCGCGTGTAGCCTACGCCGTCTTCCTTAAGACCGAGCGTTATGGTGCCGCCGCGGAATTCGTTCTTTTGTACAAGCGAAAGTCCGAACGACACGGCGCGGTCTATGTTCTTGACCATTGACGTAAGGACGGCGGATTTTCCGATTCCGTAGGTGCCTTCCTCAAACTGGTCGCGGTCCACGCCGATAGCCCATACGTTTTTGCCGACCTTGCGGTGAGCAACAGCCTGTGCAATTGTGCCGTTGCCAGAAGCTCCGGCGGCAGAAAATATGGCATACACATCGTTGTCGTACCAGCGTTTTGCAATGGCAGAAGCCTTGTCCGGGCTGGTCCAGTCGCCGACGTATGCGGAATACAGTTCCGCTTCCGGAATGACGGAAAGCACGCCCTGCATGAACCCAAGCTCAAATTCCTTTATGCCCGGCGTTTCCTCGCCGCCAATAAAGCCGAACCGAGGCGGTGCGGAATCAACCAGCGCCTGCATTGCCGCCGCCGCGCCCACAAGATACGAGCCTTCCTCCGCAGAAAAGACAAAATTCATGATGTTCTGCGGAATGCCCGCAGCAAAGCTTCCATCAATGCACAGATATTTTTGCTCTGGAAAGCGGTTTGCCGCATTCAGGACAGAACATGGTCGGCGTCCTTTCGCGCTTTGTTGCGCTTTCGGATCAGCATCAGCACGTACCACAGGATGATGAGCACCTGGAAGATGGCGGCAAGCAGAAACAGCATGGCGACGTTTTTCATGCCGCCGATCGCCAAAAACGAAACGAAGATCGCGCCGCACAGCGTCCATACCAGTCCCGAAACCGACAGTGCCTGCCACAGCAGATTGCTCCAGAGATGGCTGAACACGACAAGCAGGATCATGCTGACCGGCACGGCATACACGAACGCAAGCCAGCGCAGGTTGACCTTTGCAAGATAGCAGACGAAGAACCCGATCGCGGCGACAAAGAACACAAGCCCGATCGAAATCAGCGTGATGATGATCCTTCTGCTCTTCTGCTCCGCCTGCGAGCGCACCAAAGGCCCCTCGCGCAAAAAAGCATCGAGC
>CAKZZR010000259.1 GCA_937885475.1 uncultured Treponema sp. | reverse complement strand
TCTTCGAGGCTCATTTTCCCCGCCGTTCCCAAAAGCGGATTCTGGAAAATGCGCCCGATGTAGCGCGCGCGCTTGTATTCCGCGTCGTTCGTGATGTTTTTAGGCTCGGCGTTTTCGTCCGCGGTCAAGAAAATCGAACCCGCGGTCGGCTTTAAAGTGCCGGCTATCACATTGTAGAGCGTGGATTTTCCCGCGCCGTTCGAGCCGATTACCGTGATGAAATCGCCCTTCTTTATGTTGAGATTTATGTCGTGCAACGCCTTGTTTTCGTCGGGCGTGTTCGCGTTGAATGTGATTGAGATTCGTTCAAGTGTAAGCATGTCAGTTTTCTCCTCTTGACTTTTCGACTTCTTGTGCTATAGTAACAGTGTCAGAGCAATCTGGCGAAACACCGCCGTTGTCTGGATATTGCGCAGGAATATGTTGCGTGAGAAATGCCAGTTTTTCGGCGGGTATTTTTTTTAAGACAAAATCCGAGCTAAAGCTATTTGCTAATAATCCTGTAATACCAGCTGAATGGTATGGAAAGCCCGTCAAATCCCTCTGAGTCTGAGAACAAAATGCGCAGGCCTGCCCGAATCGTTCCGCAGGTCGTTTTTTGCTCAATGTATGGATATACCTGAAGCTGAGTGCCGGTTTCGTTTTGCTTTGCAGATTTTAACTCATGATTTGATGAAAGACGAACCGTCATCGTAGTATCTTCGCCAAATTTCTTCACAAATCTTAAAGCCGTATAATTGGGGCAGCCAGTATCAAAGTATCTTTCTCCAGAGCCGTTACCCCTTTTATTTGTCAATGCAAAAAGCTCTTCTGCATAAAACGCAAGACCAATAGAACGAAAATTATATCCGCAAGAGCCTTGAATAACATGCTGTGCGGATTGCACATAAGAGCCCATGTAATTATAAGAGTACCCTGCATTCAGCACGAGATTCTGAACTCCGCTAAATCCCGCATAACCGGAAAAACTGAAGCTTTCCCTTGTTACATCCTGAAAGGTAAAACCTATGTTAAGCAAATTTTTTACATCATACAAAAGCCCAAGGTTCAGATTAAGCTCGCTTTCGCCCTGTATAGAAGCACTGCCCGTTATATTTCCTGCTTGAAGCACAATCCCGGCTCCATTGGTATCAGTAAGCTTGCCATGGCATGGGTAGTCATCATTTGCAGCAAGATAGGACGCTGGAATTACCCACCTTGAAAAAAACGCATTTCCTGCAATAAGATTCAAAAAAGCAAGGGGGTGATAATTCAAATAACCACGGATTTTAAACGCACCTCCAGAATCAGAAAAGTCCGTTACAAAATCCATGCGGATACGGGAATCAAGACTTTCTGACTGCATGTCAAGCTGAAGCCTGTCTCCGATGCTTATCTCATCTTTGTTCATGCTTTCATCAAATCTAAAAAAATCCTTGCTTTCTGTATTGTCTGTATTCCCACCAAGGGTGTTTGCGATTGAAATACTCTGTGAAAAAGCAAAGCCACAAAGCAAAAAAAATAAAAAAATGCAGAAGCCTTTTTTAGATAAAAAGTCAAACGAATTCATTTCACAAGCCTCATCGCTCTGCATTGCGGGCAAGCCTGAAGCCCACAAAATTCCCTGCATAATATGCCTGACGGAATTGTTCTCTGCAGCTGACCCGCTGCATGCTGCCAACATCAATGAAACCGCCTCCACGACGAACCCTGTTCCGTCCTTTCTCTGCCCCATCAGGATTTTTGTTCTGTCCTAAATCATAGGTGCCATAAATATCCCAACAAAATTCCCATACATTGCCAGTCATATCGTACAAGCCCAATTCATTAGGCTCCTTTTTGCCAACCTGATGAGGAAAGCCATTGCTGTTTCCAGAATACCAGGCGACATCTCCTATTTTGTCGCTGCCGGCATATCTATACCCATGAGAAAGCTTGCCTCCCCTAGCCGCAAATTCCCATTCTGCCTCAGTTGGAAGGCGATATCCGTTGGCAGCTTTTACCCATTTCCAATTCTCTCCGTCAGTTTTTATATAGCATTCCTCAAGTTTTTCCTTTCTACTCAGAAAATTGCAGAATTCAATTGCCTCTTGAAAGGTTATATTCTCTACAGGACAAAGAGTCGGGTCATCACAGCAGGTTCCACCGCAGGAAAAATAACTGGGTTGCTTTCCTGTTACTTTTTTATACAGGCTTCGGGTTACTTCATATTTTGAGATGCAAAAATCGTCCACAAAAACCTCGTGCAATGCTTCATCTGCAGGAGCGTCTTTATCCGCGCTTCCCATTTCAAAGGCTCCACCCCCAACCTTTACAAAGGAATCAAACACATTCCCTTTGCAGAAGCCACTTTGCAATAAAAACACTGCAAGAATAAAAAAAACAAAAGACCTTCTCATAATTTCTCCCATCAAAAGCAAAATTGATTTTTATATGGTTTTACATCACTGTAGTCAGCAATTTTTTTGAGGTCAATTCAGTTTTTGTGAAGTTTATAGATTGTTTAGAATTTGTTTTTAATTTTTTTTGCAGTTTATTTTCTGTTTACAAATTATGACCGTCATTTAATTGCGTTTTTTCTGCAAAAAAACTACCGTAAAAAAAAATTGCGGAGGCATTTATGAAAAAAAATCTTTTAAAAACAATTTTCTTGGGCGCATCAATTGCGTTTTCTTTCAATCTTATTTCATGTGCGGATGCTAGCGATGATGACACTGCGGACGAAAAAGCAGGAAGCAAATTTGCAAGCATTATTGGAGGAACTGTAACAGGAAGCGAAGCATACAAATCTTCTGACGATGATTACATATTCGTTGAGGGCAGAACTATTACAATTGGAAATCTAATCGTAAGCACCCACGAGGTGACTCAAAAAGAATTCCAAAGATACTGCTTTTTTTCAAACCAGACGATAGAAATTGCTGAAACCTGCGGTTCAAACACAATAGGCGCTGAAATAGAAACTGAGCCGTCTGAAAAATATGGACTCGGAGATGATTTTCCAGCGTACGGCGTAAGCTGGTACGATGCAATTGCCTATTGTAATTTGCGAAGCATAGCGGAAGGTCTTACGCCGGTTTACAAGGTCGGAGGAAAAACAGGTCTTTGCTGCTGGGAAGGAGCCCTTACAAAAACAGAAGGAACAAGCATAAAATATGCAGGTCCTGCAGAAACGAATGCGCTTTGGGATTCCGTAGAAATGAACGGAACAGCAAATGGCTACCGACTGCCAACTGAGGCAGAATGGGAATATATCGCTCGCTGCGGAGACAACGGACTTCCAGACAAGCTTACGGACTATGCAGGAAGCGATGAAATTGACACAGTTTCTTGGTATGACGAGAATTCCGAGGAAAAGGTTCATCCTGTAAACACAAAGGCTCCAAACTGCCACGGAATTTACAATCTGTCCGGCAATGTAAGCGAGTGGGTATGGGACTGGTACGGAGCCGTAAGCTCAGAGACAGCTGCAACAGGAAATTCTTCAGGAAAAAGCCGCGTGCTGCGCGGTGGGTCTGCAATCTCACCGTTAAAATGCTCAAGCGTAAGTTATCGCGATGCAAGCAAACCTTATAATCGCATGAGAACAAAATGCAGCCTTGCCTGCACAGGTTGTGTCTATGCACTCACGGGCTTCCGCGTTGTACGAAACGCAGACTAACCTTCCTTTAAAATTTATATGGAATATACAATGAAGCAATCAGCATTACTAGGTATCGTCATAATAAGCCTTTCAACTCTTTTCGGCTCCTGCTCTTCAGAAGCTGGAATTCCAGAACAGTATGCAGAGGTACTGGGGGGGCATTGTTTATGGAGCAGAAAAATACAAGAATTCAGCAGAGGATTATATCTTTGTAAGCGGAAGAACCGTTTATATTTCTGACCTTTGGGTTTCAGACCATGAGGTTACACAGGAAGAATATGAGCGGTTCTGCTTTTATTCCGAAGAAAATGCTCCGAATGAAGCGTATGGAAAAAATCCTGCCTTACCAGCGTACAATGTCAGCTGGTTCGATGCCGTAATGTATTGCAATTTTCTGAGCATAGAAGAGAATCTTACACCTGTATATTCCATAAACGGCAAGACACATCCTTGCTGCTGGCCGGAAAGCATGGAAAATGCAGAAGGTCTTTACCGTGCGCCAGACTTGCCGTCTGATGAATGGGGTGATATCGTATTCAACACGATAGCCACCGGCTACCGATTGCCAACAGAAGCAGAATGGGAATACCTTGCAAGAGGAGGAAGCAACGGACTTCCTTCTATGCAGGCAGAATTCCCCGGAAGCGACGATGCTTCCAAGGTTTCCTGGTATGAGGAGAATTCCGACTCAAGGCCTCATATTTCGGCTCAAAAAAAAGAAAATTCACTGTATCTTTATGATATGGGTGGAAATGTAAACGAATGGTGCTGGGACTGGTACGCGCGCATCATTCCAACATCTGGCTCCTATGGGCCTGATGCTGGTAGCAAACGCGTTCTTAGGGGTGGTTCCTGGAACAGCACAAAGGAATTATGCCAGGTTTCTGCACGGCAAAGCGCCTCGCCTGTAACGCGCAGTACGGAAACAGGCTTCAGGGTCGTAAGAACCCTATTTGAGTTGCGGTCTGACAAAAGCACCTCAGACACGAAAGGCTCATTTTCTGGAAGTGACGGTGGCTCTGAACCCGGAGGAAGCTGTTGCAGCGGCTCTGACAGCGGCGACGGAGCAGACGAGTAAATAAGTCCAATACTCACATCAGAAAATCATTTTGGGCAGAACAAGTAGCCTTTCCCCCACGCGGTCTTAATGAACTGCGGATGCTCTTGGTCTGCCTCGATTTTTTCCCTCAACCTGTTGATATGAACTGTAACCGTTGAATCCGTGGCAGCGGAATCCATTCCCCAAACATTTTCTATTAAATCAGCCTTTGAAAAAACCTGATTGGGATGAGAGGCTAAAAAGAGCAAAAGCTCAAACTCTCGGTTTTTAAGATATATTTCCTTTCCGCCTACAGTAACCTGCATGTTAGGAACGTATATGCTAAGTTTTCCAAAGGACACTTTTTCTTTTGGCTCCAGGAGACTTTTTTGAATCCATACGGTGAATACAAAATTAAGCAGCACGACGATAAAAATCGCTATGAACAAAAATCTTACAAACGTGCCAATGGTCAAAAACTGAACGGGAAGCAAATAATTCAAAATCAGCCCAGCCTTTGAATCAGAATTCGGTGAGTAAACTGCCAGAATGTATGAGCTGATTGTTCCTCCGATTTTTTTGTATATGACCGCAGAGGATTTTTTTTCATCAAACAAAAAGGCTTCAGATTCCTTTGGAAATGCAAGCAAAAGCTCATTGCCATTGGCTTGCTCCGAGTCAGACAGGTTTGAAAAGGCTTCCGTACCGTTCAGCACGATTCTTAAATGAAAGCCCATCTCCTGTAATTCTGTTACGGTCTGCTCAAAGACGGATGGCACAAAATCTGAATTCTGTGCCTCTGACGAAAAATTTTCAGGAATTCGTAGTCTGGAAATCTCATTCTCAAAAAAATATAGAATTTCCTGTGAGGAAAGATATTTTTTGCCATCAGATTTTAAAAAAAAAGAATTCCACAGAATGAGCCCAAAAACTATGAAGATAGGAACACAAACCGCAGCACCGTTGGAAATAGCAATCCTCTGTCTCAACGTCATGAAAAAAGTATAATAAATTACAAGCATATAATCTACTAAACTAGTAGGAAATTATTCTCATGAGAAGGCGCTGCGCTTCTTTTCCAGAAGCATTTATTCGTGCGGAGGATCTAATCCCTTCGGGGCTGCAAGCAGTACCCAGACGCTTGCGTCGTATAAAGGGTATTAGATCCGACTGCAACACCTTATGAGAACGAACGATACACCGCTGCGGCGGGGTTCGTTCATTTTACGTTCAGAATGTCCATTAAGCCTGTAACTTCAAAAATATCAAGAACGGCTTCCCGTGCATTCAGAATAGTAAGACCGCCCTTTGAGGCAAACATCTTATGAACCGAAAGAAGCACACGGAGTCCTGCAGAAGAAATATATTCCAGTCCTGCAAAATCAACCGTAACGGAATCCAAGTCCAAAAGTTCCTGAAAAACCTTTTCCAATTCAGTAGAAGTATTCGAGTCCAAACGACCGCTCACAGAAACAGCCGCCGCTTTTCCATTCAGTTCTTTATTGATAGTCATAATAACCCCTGCATTCTATATGTTGTTCCCTAGAAAAAGTTCCCTTGCATAGCGTTCCGCACGCGCTTTGTCCTTTGTTGAAAGACAGAAGAATTCCGTCGCCTGCTTCTGCGTATATTCTGCCGAAACAAGCTCGGCACGGCACAAAAGGCGGAGCGCGACATTTGAGGCAAAGATGTCAAGACCGCTTCCCGCAAGTGATGAGCGCGCCATCCGAAGCGCAAGCGATGAGTTACGAGAAAGCATCTGCTGAAGGTCTCCAATAGTCTCGATTTTGAGCCATGCAAGCTGCTCAAGGTAAGAGTCCGCGTTGTCGTCATAGATTTCTGCATTACACATATTCGCAATCACATTAAGGAATGCGCGTATATTCTTGCTTGAACGCATATATTCTTCAAGAGACACAGAATCAATAGGTATGTCATTCGCATCATCGTTCACGATTTTCTGGCGGACAACCTCGGTATAATTTGCGACAGTGTCACGAATCCGCGTAAAATGCTCGTCCGCAATCTCAAGAAGCCCCGCAAGACGCGAAAAATCGCGGGAAACTGCTCGAGGCACGCCAAATTTTGTCTTGTATCCCAAATCATGCTCCATCACAGCCCACACATGCTGAAGAAGCGAGCACATCTGAACCTCAAAACGAACCTGTGAAAGCTCCGGAATAGTCGGGTCAGGCACCTTCAGGGAACAGATATAATGCAATGAAAGATATCCAAATGAATTGGTGCTGAGGAATTTTCGTTTGTCTATTGAATCTTCCCAGTCTATTTTAAAAACTGACTCCAAGCGGGAAGCAAGTACGTCAACCTCATCTGCAAAAAAGCACACCACGCGCAAGCCAAGTATGTCCGTAATGTCAAAAAGCGAATTGTATTTATCGCCCTTGCGCTCAAGCTTTCCGGCAAGGCTTTCTTCTTCTTTTATGCGGTGGTTTATGGTGTACACGCGCACATTGCATTCTTCCACAATCTGCTGAATTTCAGAAAGCGCATCTTGCTCCAGTTTTTCAAACGCAGCCTTGTTATCCCTGTATTCCGTTAGAATCCGTTTTCCTTTGTCGTTCATACCTTACGCCTTCTTCCATTCAAATTGAAGCATAGTTATATCGTCAAACTGCTCCGCATTGCCCACAAACTCATCTATTGCACAGCGCACGCTTTTGAGCGTGTCGGGCGCGTTCTGTGCGGCGGTGGCAGAAACTGCAGAAAGCAGACGCTCCACGCCGAACAGCTTTTTTGCGCCGGAGGTTGCTTCCGTAACGCCGTCGGAATAGACAAAAAGCCGGTCGCCCTTATTCAAGGTAAGCGAGTGCTCCTTATAAGGAATGCCGGGCATACCACCAAGCACAAAATTCGGCTTTTCTTTGATAAAACCAAACTCGCCTTCGTGAAACAGAACTGGATACGGATGCCCTGCGTTCACAAAGCGGAGTTCGCCGGTACTGAACGTAAGAATGCCAAGCCAGCAGGTAACAAAAAGCTCGGCGCTGTTTCCGTTGCACAAATGGTCATTTGCCGACATAAAAATCTCACGAGGAGAAAGCCCCTGCATGGCGAGCGAGGAAAGCAGAGTCTTTGCCGTCATCATAAAAAGCGCGGCAGGAACGCCTTTTCCGCTTACGTCGCCCACTACGAGCATAAGATGGTCGTAGTCCAACAGCTGATAATCGTATAAATCGCCGCCAACCTCTTTGGCGGGCGACATCGTGGCAAACAGGTCAAAATCCATTCGCGACGGAAATGCCGGGTAGCCTGTTGGCAAGGCGTCCGCCTGAATCTGCGTGGCAACGTTCAGTTCGGTGCTTATCCGCTCCTTTTCGGCGGTAACCCGCGTAAGTTCCTTTATGTTACGGCAAACGTCCCTCTCCATCTGAAGCACCGTATGGGCAAGCGTGCCAATTTCGTCTCGGTTCGTTATGGAAAGAAGGGAATCCGTAGGCTCACCGCCGTAGGAAGCAAAATGGTCTGTCTCGTGCGTTATCAGAACGAGCGGTCTGATGAATTTTACGTTAAAATAAGCGCTGAACAGAATGACGATAAGCGCGGCAAACAAAAGTTCCAGTACAATGACAAAAAACGCGAACGAGCGGCGGGCATCAACAAATTCCTGAATGCTTTTTTGCGCTCCCAGCACGGCAACGATTTTTCCATCGGAATCGTACACAGGAACCATCGCCGTAATGTGGGAGCCGCTCCGCGTCCTGAAAGTATGGCGCACGATGACCTCTCCGTTCTCAAAAACCCGCTTTGCCGAAGAATTATAGTGCGGCTCAACATAGGTTTCTGTATAACCCAAGGGAAATGCGCGCCACCTTCCGTCCTGCATGACCGGATTGTAGATGTAAGTGATGTCCGTATAGTCGGGGGCACTGACGGCGGAAACATACAGCAGATTCAGCTCAAACTTGTTCACAAAGTCCTGAAGGATTCTAAGAACGCCCTCATAGCGTTCATCGGGGGTCGCAGTTTTTAGATATAAAGCAAAATCGTCAGGATTAAGGCATTCCCGCGCTGCCTCGCTTATTGCCCTGATGTTGGAATCATACTCCTTACGGAACTGCCGGCTGAACGACCAATATCCCGCAGAAAAAACCACCGAACAGAGCAAAAAGCCGGAAACAACGATACCAAAAACGATTTTCTTTGTGATTATCGGAAAACGCCTTTTCATGTCGTTTCTATCACAAAATTACAGCACGCACCCGCAGGCAGGATGTGCCTTTTCCCACGCACTTGCAATCTGGAGCAACTTCACTTCGCTGAACATAGGGCCTGCAAACTGCATTCCAATCGGCATGTTGTCAGTTCCCTTGGCAAAGCCCGCAGGAACGTTAACTGATGGAATGCGCGCAAGGTTTACGAACACCGTGTACATGTCGCTGAGGTACATCTCAAGAGGGTCGTCAACCTTCTGACCAAGCTTGAACGCAGGAGTTGGGCATGTAGGGCAAAGGACAATGTCATAGCTCTCAAAAAGTTTTGCCATCTCACGCTGAATGCGGGCGCGCACGGTCATGCCTTTCTTGTATGTGTCGCCGCTGAACTGCTCACTTAGAACGTAATTTCCGATTACTATTCGGCGCTTTACCTCAGGACCAAAGCCCTCGCTTCGGGTGTCAACATAAAGCTCGTCGTAGCCCTTTTCGTTGTCAACACGGCGGCCGTAGCGGATTCCGTCAAAGCGGCTAAGGTTACTTGCGGCCTCGCTCAAAGCAATAACATAATAAGAAGCGATTGAGGCATCCAGAACAGGAAGGTCAACCTCTTCTATGGTTGCACCCTGTGCCTTGAACCATTCGCGGGTCTCGTCAAAGGCAGCCTTTACGTCCGCATCCAAGCCCTTTGTCTCCAAAAACTGCTTTGGAATCGCAATCTTAAGGCTTTTCATATCATCATAAGGCTTTAATGCACGCAATTCACCGGCATTCGGTAAATCCGCGCTCGTGTCATCGTAAAAATCAGAACCTGCCATACAGCTTAAAGGAAGTGCGATGTCGTCCGGAGTGTGTCCCATGATTCCAACCTGATCAAGGGAAGAACCGTAGGCAACAACACCCCAGCGGCTAAGAACGCCGTAGGTAGGCTTAAGACCGTAGATTCCGCAGTATGAGGCAGGAAGCCTTACCGAACCACCGGTTTCCGTTCCAAGTGCAAAGAGAGCCTGGTTTCCGCTTACTGCCGCAGCAGAACCGCCTGAAGAACCGCCCGAAACATATTCGCGGTTGATAGGGTTACGGGTCGCACCGTAGGAAGAATATTCAGTAGAAGAACCCATCGCAAATTCGTCCTGATTGCAGCGGCCAAGAGGAATTGCACCAACCTTCTCCAAACGATCGATTACAGTAGCATTGTAAGGAGCCTTGTAGCCCTCAAGTATTTTTGAGCCGCAGGTAAGCTTGTGTCCCTTGCAGCTGATGTTGTCCTTGTTTGCAAACGGAACGCCAAGCAAAGGCTTCTCTTCAAAAAGTGAATCAAGATTTCCGTTAGCCCTTGCCTCCGCAATCTCCTTGTCGGCTGCTTCCGCCTTTAAAAGCGCGTCCTCGTACATCTCAAGGAATGCGTTCAACGGCTTATCAGATTTTTTGTCAGCCTCAAATGTCTCTATGGATTTTTTTATAAGCTCTGCGCTCGTAGTCTTACCAGATTTTAATGCTTCTACAGTTTCTTTTATTGTGTACATGATTATGCTCCCTCTCCCAATACCTTTGGAACCTGAAAATAACCGTCCATAAAGTTTTCGCTTACATTCTTTACGCTTGGAATATCAAGACCGTCCACAACCTCATCTGCACGGAGCTGTTCTGCAACAGTTGATGGATATGCGTCGTAAGGATTTTCGCTGTCATCGTATTTAGAAAGAATATCAAAATAGCCTACGATTTCGTTGGCTTGTTTTTTTAATGTCTCAAGATTTGTGCTTTCTGGCGAAAGGCGAGAAAGATACAAAAGATTGTTCAATGTTTCTTCGTCAATTTGTTTGTGAGTACTCATAGGATTATTATAGAAAAAAGCAGTATTTTATACAATTGTTCAAACAAAAGAACTTTTGCATGAACAATTGCATGCCTTACGCAAAAATGCGCTTGCCCTGCCCTACAGCCGGATTAAGAATGATTTTCCGGCGGGAACGCTAAGCTCAAGCGCACCGTCCTTTATTCTGGCATCAAGAGGAACACCGAGCGCATCCGTAGCCGGACAGTCCGCCTCTGCAAAGTGAGAACCAAAAATGCTGAGCGGAAGCAGAATCGTGCGGCTCTGCGTGTCGCTGGAAGCGACGGTAAGCCACAGTTCCTCGCGCGTAAAACGTGCAAAGGCAAAAACATAGTCCTCAGCCCACACCACGCGGAAGCCTCCGTCGCGGAACGCAGCAGCACTTGTCTTTATATGGCAGAGCCGTGAATACAAATCGTACGCCGCGGTCGCCTCTATATACTTGCTCCATGGCATGGGGTAGCGGCAGCCTTCGTTGTTGTTCAAATGACCGTCAATCTCTGCTTCGTCGCCGTAATACATGTTCGTACAGCCGGGCAAGGTGAACAGCATCGTTACCGCACCGCGCACGGCATCCGCAGAAATCTTTGGATCAGTATGAAAACGCGCTATGTCGTGGCTGTCCAGCAGATTGAAAAGCACCTGCTGAAGCGCAAACGGAATGCGCGAAAGATAGCGCGTAATCCAGTCGCCCAGCTCCTGAGCAGAAATGCGCGACTTATAATCCTTGAGCTCGTTATCAAAATTATGGAAGAAATCAATCTGTCCATAGAATTCGCGGATAGGAAGGCACGAACCATAGTAATTCATGGGCGAATCCCATTCGTCGCCGTTCAAAAATTCCGCGCAGTCCGTCCAATCCTCTGCAAGCAGATAGCCCTGCGGATTTTCCTCGCGTATGCTGCGCCGAATTTCCGGCCACACCTCGTGGTGCAGCTGAATCTCGTTGTTTCGCGCCATAACGTCGGCAACGTCAAAGCGCCAGCCGTCAGTTCCGAACGGAGCGCGGAGCCACTTTTTTACCACGGAATCGGCATCGCGGTAGAGCCGGTCGCGCAGCTTCTGATTGGTATAATTCAGCGTGGGAAGCGTCGGCACGCCGAACCACGCCTTGTAGCTGTTGTCGTCATTAAAAAAATAGTAGCCGCGTTCCTCGGAATCAGGATTATTGAACGCGCCCTCCGTCTTTGGAAAGAACGTTCCGTCGCGGTTGAACCAACGGTTTGCAATTCCAGTATGATTTATGGAAACGTCCAGAATGATTTTCATTCCGTTCTTATGAAGCTCGTCAATCAGTGCGCTAAGCGCCTCATCGCCGCCAAAATGCGGGTCAACATGAAAATAGTCAAGGCAGTCGTACTTGTGGACGGTGGCCGCGTAAAAAATGGGATTAAGGTACAGCGCGGTAACGCCCAGCTTTTTAAGATACGGAATCTTCTGCCGGATTCCGATGAGGTCTCCGCCGTAAAAATCAAGGCAGTGCGCCTTCTCATATTCCTCTGGAGCGGAAGCCCAGTCCTTAACTCGTTTTGCCGGGAAGCCGTCAAACGTATATTCGCCGTCCTTTACACTGATTGAGTCGTCGCCATTGCAGAATCGCTCCGGAAAAATCTGGTAAAAAACCGCATTGCGAACCCATTCCGGCTGCACGTAGTCCGTTACGATTCTGAAATTGCGCGCGCCGTCGGGAATGAACGCTGAGATTCCGAGCGCGTTGTAGTAATAAAGCCTGCTGTCTGACACAAAAACAAAATAATAGGAAAATTCCTTCTCAAAAATCTGAACCTCAAGCTCGTAGCGGGCAAGTCCGTCCTTTGATTCCGTGTGCGTCATTTTTTTAGGAAATCCAACGCCGTTCTGCTTTCCGCTCAGGAACACGCCATCTAGCGGGGCGTTCTCAAACACCTGCACTGCAATTGAAATTTTCTCGCCCTTTTTTGGGGTCGGGTTGCTCACAAAATTACAGGAACCATCGCTATAAACGCTTTTAAGCCAGAATTCTTTATCACTCATAGTAGTACATTATAGACTAACTATACATGCAATGCAACAGAATTTGACGATTCACAGAGTTTTTGTTATTTTTTACAAAAAGAACATGAAGAGGTGGCGCTATGGCACAGACAATCAGCGGAGAACTCGCGTTCAATCCGGAATTCCAGCACTTTAACATCATCAAGGACGAGGAAATCATAGGAAAAATTCAGTTCGGAGATGAATTTGAGGTCGAGCAGGACGGAGAATGGAAAAAAACGCGCATTGAAATTGGCAGCAATGATGACGGCGAACTTGTGTTCAAGCTGAAAGACACGCCATTTTGCGGCGACATCGAAGGGCTGAATGTGCGTATTGAGATATGATTAGACCGCTCATCTGGAAGCGAGCAGTGGCGCAGCTTTCAGATGGCTAGTGTTCAATAGAAGGGACTGTCTAATAGGTTTCGTGCATACGGTCATTGAGCCTCCTATGTTTTTTGTCAACATAGGAACTCCATCATCCGTTTTTTCTTG
>CAKZZR010000258.1 GCA_937885475.1 uncultured Treponema sp. | reverse complement strand
CCCCCCCGTCCGAAAACGCTATATATCTGAGTGTATGCTAAAATAAAACGACAGAGCCAGACGCTATGTTTTATCTGTTAGGCCAATGCCCGCTCCAAAGGAAGAGCGAATAGCACTCGGGAATTGCCTTGCAAGCTCTCCTGAATGCATCGTCATAATCATCCTGCGGGTTTATCATCATGCCTCCTGATGACCATGAATTGCCTTTCGTAGAGAAGATGACATTATCCTTTGAGTCCACCAACTCCAGGTGTACGTCAGTGAACCAGATAATCCGTCTTACCGAGCCTATAAGGAAACAATCGGCTTCCTCGGGGGTGACTACGACCTCAAAGCCTTTGTCCAACAAAGTCCTGCTGGCAAGTCTTTTGTTGTACAATGTTGACAGAACTGCACTGCCACTACCACCAACAACGAAACTGTATCCGTATGACGAGAATGACGCAATGTAAGCAAGGCTAGTTTTTTCATGCCACTCATCTTAACAAACCTTTAGTGAAAATGCTATATGTACAGTCTGAAAAAAATCTTTTTTTTCAAAAATCAGACTGTGTTTCGGAATCATAGGAAAACTGACTTTTTTCTTACAGAGACGGAGGAACGGAATCAAGAACAGACGGCTTCTTCCTCATCCTGTCCCTCATGGACTCCGACTCGCGCCAGTCCCTCGCCTCAGCCGCCTTGGTGAACTCTATCTCAAGTCCGCTGTCTCTCGCAAAAGCCTCAAGCTCAATTAGCAGAAAAGTGTGACTGCTCAAACGGAATGATTGGAGCAATTGAGGCAGGACGTGCAAAACCTTCATTTGATATGATTCTTTCTATTGCAGAAGCACTTACAGTACATCCTGCAGACCTCTTTCTTAGAGATGTTTCCATTAGTCAAACAGAATTAAAACAAAAACTTCAAAATAAACTAATCAAAGATATTAAAAATGTGCTGAACGGAGATTTTGAATAATACAAGCATTTCATTTCCATTATCCATTCCCGAAAAATCACGAACTTCCAGTCTTACAACTTCTGCTTTCTAATTCTATATGCTCAAAATTCGTATGAAAACTTTCCTACCGTCAAACGCTTCAGTTTGGCAGCGTCCAGGTGCGGGAGAACGAAAGGTGGACGGTGCTGTCGACGGGGAATTCAGCGGTGCATGAGGAGGGGTAGTCGGCGCTGAGGGGAATTCCGTTGGCGTTGATTTTGCAGCGGATGACGCTTCCGAGGAATTCCTTTGAAAGGATGATGCCAGCGCGCGAAGTGGGAGACGGCTGTGAAGAAAGCGTAATCCATTCCGGGCGCACGAGGAGCGTTTTTGCGCCCTCTTCTATAAAATTCGCCCTGCCCACAAAGGCGGCGGTAAACGCGTCAGCAGGCTCAAAGTAGATGCTCCGCGGGGAGCCGTGCTGCACGAGCGAGCCACCGTTTATTATGGCAATCGAGTCCGAGATAGAAAGCGCCTCCTCCTGGTCGTGCGTTACGTACACCGTGGTTATGCCAAGCTTCTGCTGAATCTCGCGCAGTTCCTCGCGCACGTGAATCCGCAGGTTGGTATCCAAGGAAGAAAGCGGCTCGTCCATAAGCAAAAGACTCGGCTCAAGCACGAGCGCCCGCCCCAGGGCAACGCGCTGCTGCTGTCCGCCGCTCAGTTCCGTAGGGAATCGCCCAAGCAGATTCTGAATGCCAAGGCTTTCCGCCGTCCGCTGCACAAGCTCACGGTTCTGCTGCTTCTGTTCCCTTGTTTTTTTGCCGAGCGAAAGGCCGTACAAAAGATTCTGCTGGACGGTCAGGTGCGGGAACAGCGCATAATCCTGAAACACCATCGCAATCCGGCGTTTGTTAGGAAGAATTCCGTTCTGGTTCACGCCATCAATCAAAATGGAACCGCCCTGCGGCTGCAAAAAGCCAGAAATAAGGCGAAGCAGCGTCGTCTTGCCGCAGCCGCTGGAGCCGAGCAGCGTGGTAAATGAGCCGGCTTCCACAGAAAGCGAGAAATTGCTGATTACCGGCGTGCTTTTATATGCAAAGCTTAAGTTTTCAATCGTAAGGGAACTTTTCATGCGGACTTCCTTTTTTCTGCCTTCTGAAGCAATGTTATGGTAAGCATTCCTGCAAACAGAATCAGGAATGTGATGACCGTCAGAATAAAAGCAAGCGCGGCGGATTTTCCCCAGTCGCCCTGCTCCGCAAGATTCACGATATTAATGGAAGCAAGCGGCGTGTTGAACGACACCAAAAAGATGACGGCGCTGAGCGTTCCGGCTCCGCGGATAAAATCGTAGACAAAGCCAGAATAGATGCCGCGCAACGAAAGCGGCGCAACGACCGTAAGCAGCGCCGTAATGCGGTTAGCCCCCAAAGAAAGCGCCGCCTCGTCAAGCGTGCGACGGAGCTGCCCGTAACTCTGCGAAATGACACGATAGGAAAACGGCATGAACGCCACCGTCATTGCAATAACGATAAGCACCGCCGAATTGCGATATGAAAGGCGTGCCGCTGCAAGGGAAATGGCAAGCCCCAGCAGGGAGCCAGGAATAGCCGATGGAAGCTGAGCCAGCGTGTCCAGCGTGCGCCGGAGCGGAACGTCGGTGCGCTGCACGATGAACGCCGTAAAAACTGCCGTTACCGTACTGAGCAGCGAGGAAATGAGCGCAAACCGTATGGAATTGCCCAGCGCCGCGCCGTATTGCCGCACGGCTTTTATGTGCGAAAGCGTGGGAGCGGGGTTTATTCCCCAAAGTTTTTGGAAGCTGCCGGCGCACACCGCCGCAAGCTGAAGCAAAATGCACAGAGACACGAGCGCGACGAACACAGAGAGCAGCACGCGCATCACAAGCGAGCAGGAGGGGTCAGAGCCAGAGCCTTCCGGCATACGCGCTATTGAAGAAAGGCGCAGCGAATTCTTTTTATAAAAAGTGTCGTAGCGGAGCATCGTCGGGAGCGTCTCCAAACTTTTCTCAATAAAACTTTTCCGCGCAACGACAATCACGACGCCTGCAGGTCCGAGATTTTTTTGAACGCC
>CAKZZR010000257.1 GCA_937885475.1 uncultured Treponema sp. | reverse complement strand
AAGATGGATGCAACCCAAACCAGAAGCCGGCGCGGGTTTTTATGGAAGACGGAAAGGATTTGCCAATTACTGTTTTGAACGGCAAACCGGGATTCATCAATCTTTTGGACGCTTTTAACGGCTATCAGCTTGTAAAAGAACTTACAGAAGCTACAGGGCTTCCAGCAGCTACAAGTTTTAAGCATGTAAGTCCTGCCGGGGCTGCCGTTGGTAAGCCTTTGAGCGACACTTTAAAGCAGATTTACTTTACAGACGGCGTTGAGCTTACTCCTATGGCTTGCGCTTATGCCCGTGCGCGAGGGGCCGACCGCATGAGTTCTTTTGGTGACTTTATTGCTTTAAGCGGTGAATGCGATGAGGCAACTGCCCTTTTAATCAAGAAGGAAGTTTCTGACGGTATCGTAGCTCCAAGTTATAGCCCTAAGGCACTTGAAATTTTAAAGGCAAAGAAGAACGGAAACTACTGCGTGATTCAGATTGACCCAGACTATGTTCCAGCCGATCTTGAAAAGAAGCAGGTTTTTGGCGTTACTTTTGAGCAGGGACACAACTTCCTTAAAATCGACGAAAGCTGCCTTTCAAATATCGTAACAAAGAACAAAAATATGAGCGAGGACGACAAGATGAACCTTGTTATTTCTTTGATTGTTCTTAAATACACTCAGTCAAACAGCGTCTGCTATGTAAAAGACGGTCAGGCTATCGGAATCGGTGCCGGACAGCAGAGCCGCGTTCACTGTACCCGCCTTGCCGGACAGAAGGCTGACAACTGGTGGCTTCGCCAAAGTCCACAGGTTCTTGGCTTGCAGTTTGTGGACGGAATCAAGCGCGCGGACCGCGACAACACAATCGACGTATACATTGGCGACGAATACGAGGACGTTCTTGCGGAAGGCAAATGGCAGAAGCTTTTTAAGGTAAAGCCTGCTGTTTTTACCCGCGAAGAAAAACGCGCTTGGCTTGACAAGAACACTGACGTTGCAATCGGAAGCGATGCATTCTTCCCATTCGGCGACAACATCGAGCGCGCCCGAAAGAGCGGTGTAACCGTAGTGGCTCAGCCAGGTGGCTCTGTACGCGACGACCAGGTAATCGAAACCGCAGATAGCTACAATATGGCGATGGCGTTTACAGGAATAAGATTGTTCCACCACTAATCAATGCGAGTTTGGTGTAAACCAAACTCGGTAAGTGAGCGTCGTTCTTGTTGTTCGTTACGAGAACGACGAGAACGGCGAACTTGCTAAAATTAATTCAGGATGTGAGTTTTATGGAATATTATTGCATTTTTGTAAAAGGTGGCGAGGAAGAGAAATTCAAGGCAGCTGCCCAAGAAATAATTTCATCGATTGGTGTGAACGGGCAGTTTTATTTTTTTTCTGAGGAAGCGTGGAACAAAAAGGCAAAATTCAAGAATAAAATTGTGCGTCCAGCCTTTCCGGGCTATGTGTTTTTAAAAATTGAACAGCTTACGCCGGATGCTGTTTCTCTTGTGCGCAAAATTGACGGATTCATACGCTTTTTACCCACGACGCAAGAGATTCACAAAATTGAAGGCGCTGCTTCCGAGGAACTGATTCGTTTTATTGAAACCGGTGAACACCACTTGATGTCAAAAGCGGTTTATGAAAAGGGTAACAAAGTAAAGATAATTTCCGGCGATATAAAGACATTCGAAGCGTACATCACTCATTGGGATCCGAAGCACCAGAAGGTCAGGATTCAGCTTCCGAATCAATGTATTTCCTGGTCATTTGAATTAAGCTATGATATTGAGATGGAAAAACTGCCTGATTAAGTCGGCTTTCTGTCTTTGTTAGATTCTCTCCTTTTTTTTCAAAATATCTAATCAAATCAATTAAAATTTCAATTTTCTCAATTTTTATGTTCATTTGTCTAATGCAGTTCTGCGTGAGAACTGTTTTTTATGACGCATGATGATTTTTGCGTAGCCAGAACTTTTGTAACGCGTTTACCCTGCTGAATTAGTTGACTGACTACTTTTTTTTTTGTATAGTTTCTTTAATGAATCGATTTGCCGTTTTATGCGGGGCGTCTCCCGATGGTTTTAGGCAGAAAAAGCTGGTGGAAATTTACGATTCTCTTGTTTCGGGCAAAAATGCCGTGCCGTCCCGCAACATCATCATTTTTCCAAACGGTGTGCAGGAAGTGTTTCTGGAGGGAACTCTTTCCCGGATTTTTGATGAGGAACCCGACGAAATCCTTGTTTATTTTTTTGCTTTGAACGAAGCGGATCTGAACGCGCTTTCCGACTACGAAGCAACAGGCTTCGGAAGAATACCTCTCATTCGATTGGGCGCTGAAGAAATCCGTAAGGAAGTAATTGCGCACTACGAGGGGCTTGCAAAGACCGTGGGAATCACTTTGCGTGTGGCTTACTCTGCGGACAATGATTTTGTGAGCGAAGAGGAACTGGGCTACGAGGAAATCGAGTGCGAATGAAGTTAGCAAGATGCAGACGAAGCTTCCTTGCTGACTGAAAATATGACATTAGTTGCAAAACGACAATAGACCGTGGGGAACGCGGTGAGCGCAGAGCGACGTCCTTTTTCGATTGTATAACCTGTATACAGAAATTACAGGTGCGGGCTTCTATCAAAGGAGTCCAAGGAGATCGGAAGAGCACACGTCTGAAC
>CAKZZR010000256.1 GCA_937885475.1 uncultured Treponema sp. | reverse complement strand
AAGTTTCATGGCGTTCCGTTAATCTGCCACACCTTCTTTAACCGCAAAAGTGAGCAATTTCTGCAATCCTTAACAAAAAAAATCGAAAGAAATTTGTTTTTTTTGTAATCGCCCCTGCGTTCTTAGCCACTTTTAAGAGCGCGGCGGCGATTACAAAAAGTGTGGAATTATGGAGGATATATGAAAAAAATGGGAAAGATGGCGGCGGCGCTGGTTTGTGCGGCCGCCCTGTTGTGCCTTGCGGCCTGTTCGGACGACGGAGATTCCGGTGGCGGTTCTACGCCGGTGAACGCGGTGCAGGTGCCTGGCTATTCGGCAGGAAAAATTGTCCGCAACAAGGTCGTTTCGCTGGACGGCTCAAGCGAGCTGTACGAATACCTTTCGTTTACGAGCGGAACGGCGGGCGACTATGCGCTGTACAAAGCAGAGAGTGGCGTCAAGACCAGGCTTACGACCTACACAGACAGGAACGGCGAGGCAAAGGCGGTGCCAGCCTCGTTCACATATGACCCGGAGAGCGGAAAATTTTCGGCGGGCAGCGTAAGCTCTTACCTTTTTAACGTCGGAAGTGACGCGGTAATCGCTTCCGAAATCATGGGCGGAAGCGGGGAGAGCGCATATGCCCAATGGACGACCGGGAGCGGACTGAAGCTCACCCTTAAGGAGGGCGGAACGGCAAGCGCCACGGACGGAACGAACAGCGCGACCGGAACGTTTACCGAGGAGGACGGCTGGATTACGGTCAGCATTGGCTCGAAGATTCCGCTTTTTTGGTCATCGGCAAAAACGATGTACTACCTTGCCTATAAGACGGAGCGTGAGGAGGTGAGCGAGGCCGGCCGCGCGGTTGGAGAGCCTGCGGCAGGCATTGCAATAGCTTCCCCGCACCTGCTGCTCATCGACGCGGACTTGTAAGAGGAGAATCAGAATGAAAAAAATACTTTCAACATTTATGGGCGCAGTCCTTGCCCTTTCCGTGGGTGCGGGATTTTTTGGCTGTGCTAACGGGCTTGATGATTCAAAAAAAGATAACGGGGCTGCGGATTCTCGTGCGGTAACATTGAATCCTTCTGTAGACGTTACAATCTATCTGTACGGAGTGCCTGCTTCCTGCACAAACCCCGGCGTATGGGCATGGGCAAAGGCTGCAAGCGACATAAATTATACCGAAGCGTCATGGCCGGGAGACATGGTCATGGAAGCCGACGATACACTGGGCTACGACGGCTACAAATACGTGCTTAAGGTAGACCCAGCCTATGACTTGGGAATTCTTTTCAACAATAACAGCGGCGGAACCCCTCAGACCCCGGATATCATAATTCCAAAGAAAGACATTGCCAGTAACGTAACATACTACTTCAACTGGAACAGCATGGCATACTACACAAGCGTTGACGACTGCATAGGAATCATGGGCGGCTCAATCACAGCCCTTGATGCGGCAAAGGGTACGGCTACCGTAGTCTGCACGACAAGCCTTCTTGATGACGCAACGGTTACAGACGAAGTTACGGTAACAGACGCTGGCGGAAATACGCTCACTGTAGAAAGCGCGGTAATAAAAAGCGACGTACTCACAATTTCCGTAAAGAGCGCAAGCGACGCTGACGTCTCAAAAAGTCCGTACACCATCAACCACGAAAGCAAGACCGTAGTTGTTTCCGTAAGCACGGCACTTATAGAAAAACTGTACGGAGAAAAAGCCAGTGCAGTTACAGACCTCGGCCTGACCCTTTCCGGCAATACTGCCACGTTCAAATCTTGGGCACCGACGGCAAGCGCAGTGAGCGTCCTGCTGTATGACACGGCGGCAAACGCATATGACACGAGCCTTACGACGGACTTTGATGGTCCCGGCACAACGGAAAAGGACTACAAGAAGGCAACCTATGCTCCTAAAGAGCGTGCGATGGAGGTGGATTCTGCAACCGGCGTATGGTCTGTAACAGAAGATATTTCCGGCTTCAAATTCTACAAGTACAAGATCAGCGTAGACGGAAACACATACTACGTAGCCGACATCTGGAACAACGTTGCCGGCGCTGACAGCAATGCAAGCCAGATTGCCACCGTTGATGATGTGGAAGCAAAGCCGGACGGCTGGGAGACAAGCTACACGAACCCATTCGGTACGAACGGAACCGAGACCAAGAAATACAACGATGCCGTAATCTACGAGATGCACATCCGCGACTGGAGCCGCGCCGTCGTGTCTGACTCAACCGGAAAGTTCCTTGACATCGCGAACTCCACGGCCATCATGAGCCACCTAAAGGACCTGGGCGTAACGCACGTGCAGATCCTGCCTATGTTTGACTACGCGCAGCTGAACAGCAACAAGAACTACAACTGGGGCTACAACCCGTACCACTACAACGTTCCGGAAGGACGCTACGTAACGGAGGGCTACACTGACGGAACGCAGGCAGTGAAGGAAATGCGCGAGATGATAAAGGCGTTCCACGACAATGGAATCGCCGTGATAATGGACGTTGTGTACAACCACACCTCATCCAACGGAGGCGGCTCGCTGTACGACTCGACAGTTCCGGGATATTTTTATTCCCTGGACACAAGCGGAAACTACTACAACGGCTCAGGATGCGGAAACAACCTTGACACTCGGCACGCGATGGTTCAGAAGTACGTGATTGACTCGCTCAAGCACTGGGTGAATGACTACCACATAAACGGATTCCGCTTTGACCTCATGGGCGTGATGAGCAAGGACTGCATGAAGGCGGCTTACGATGCATTGTACGCGCTGGACAAGAACATCCTGGTCTACGGCGAGCCATGGACCGGCGGAGAAACCGGATTGAACGGCGAAACGGAAGAGACGACTGCCGCCGGAAAGGGAACCAAGGGCTACGGCTACGGCGCTTTTGACGACGACTTCCGCGATGCTATAAAGGGCGGCGAGTTCGGCGGATTCGGCACGGGGCAGGTTCAGGGAAGCTTCAATGCGAACATCGAGACCGGTCTTACTGGGGATGAAATCACGAAGAACAGCCGCAACGCTACGGGAATCACAGGACTTGCCCTGCACTATGCGGAATGCCATGACAACTTCACCCTGTTCGACAAGCTGGTATACTCAACCTTGAGCCCGCTTCCTAGCGGAGACAGCTACGCGTCAAAGTTCAAGGCGGCATATGAGGAAGTCATGAAGGACTCTGCAAAGCTCGCTCTCATCAAGAAGGAGCAGATGCTTGCGGGAGCCTATGTTATTCTTAGCCAGGGAACTCCGTTCATAAACGGAGGCCAGGAGTTCATGCGGACCAAGAAGGGCGACCCTGACAGCTATGCGGCAGACACGAAGGGCGGAATCAAGTGGACGAGCCGCTACAACGGCGGAACCTACGTTGCCGCAACCGACATAGACGACGTGAACACGATTGATCTGGAGCTGAAGACAAAATATGCGGACGTATATAACACGTACAAAGGCTTGATTGCCCTCAGAAGGTCAAACGATGCGTTCACCGATCCTACGGAATGCTCGGCAAAAAAGATTGCGGATGGCGTAACGCAGTATGTCGTAACCGGCAAAAGCGGAACGTTTGAGGTTCTGTTCAACGCGGGCGACACTAACTACGCGGGACTTTCATTCACCGGTGCGGCATTCGGCGCGGGCGTAAAGGACTTCTCCGTAGAGTTCGCAAAGTTCAGCGGAAAGCGTGTTTCCATAAGCGAGGAGGACGGAAGCGTAAACATTGCAGACGAGGCGACAAGCGTAACCAGTATTCCTGCAAAATCGTTCGTGATTTTTAAAAAATAATTCCAATAGCTCCTCCACTATAAAAATTTTGCAAACAGTGCAAAAAAGATAGTGCGGGGCGTAAAAAGGCTGTCCTACGTAAGAATGCATTTTTTTGCGTAGGACAGCTTTTTTTTCATGCATGTTCACAGGTTTTTCGCCGACTTGCAGATTTTTTTCAAATAAGATATTCTTTAGGCACGTTGATTTATCCAACTTGCAAACGGTTTGGCGCAAGGCCAAAAATCTGCTAAAAAGGAGTTCCGCATGGACATTTTCTCTTCAAAATCAAATCAATATTTATTCACATCTGAATCAGTTGGCGAAGGACACCCGGACAAGCTGTGCGATCAGATTTCTGACGCAATTTTGGATGCATGCCTTACGCTTGACCCAAATGCGCACGTTGCCTGCGAAACTTTCGCAACCACCAATTTTGTGCTTGTTGGCGGCGAGATAAGCTTTACAAAGGATGCAAAGGCAAACGCAAAATACATCAAAAAGAATGCAGAAAAAATTGCGCGCAAGGTCGCTCAGGAAATAGGCTATACCGATGCGGCATTCGGCTTGGACTGCAAAAAATTCAAGTTCATGAACCGCCTGCACGCGCAGTCTGCTGACATCAATCAGGGCGTTGTTGGCGCAGGACTTGCAGAATTCAAGGGCTTGCAGGGCGCAGGCGACCAGGGAATGATGTTCGGCTTTGCCTGCAACGAAACCCCGGAGCTTATGCCAGCACCGGTCATGTATTCGCACAAAATTTTGCTTGCCGCCTCTGCGCTCAGAAAATCCGGCAAAATAGCTTGGCTCCGTCCGGACGCAAAAAGTCAGGTAACGATTGAATACGACGGCAACAAGCCGCTGCGCATTGATACTGTTGTAGTAAGCCACCAGCACGACCCGGAAGTAAACTACGAAGAAATCAAAAAAACAATAATTGAGCAGATTATTAAGCCCGTACTTGAGCCTACCGGACTTTTGGACGAGAACACAAAATATCACATCAACCCTACGGGAAAATTCGTTATCGGAGGACCTGACGGCGACGCAGGACTTACCGGACGCAAGATTATCGTGGACACCTACGGCGGAATGGGTCGTCATGGAGGCGGCGCATTCAGCGGAAAGGATCCTTCCAAGGTTGACCGCTCTGCGGCTTACATGGCGCGCTACATTGCAAAGAACATTGTTGCCGCAGACCTTGCAGACCGCGCAGAAGTGCAGCTTGCGTACGCAATTGGAGTGCCGTTCCCGGTTTCTGTAATGGTTGAGACCTTTGGAACGGAGCGCGTTTCTGTTGCAAAGATTGAGGCTGCGGTTAAAAAGGTGTTTGACTGCACGCCGGCGGGCATAAGCGAAACGCTTAACCTGCGCCGCCCGATTTACCAAAAGACGGCAAGCTACGGACACTTTGGACGTGGCGAGTTCCCTTGGGAGCAGACGAACAAGGTTGATGCTCTTAAGGCGGCAATAAAGTAATTTCAGAGGGCGGCACGCAATGCTGCCCTTTTTTTAAGCCTATGACACTTTTAACGGACAAAGAGATAGAAGACTTGTTTGAGCGCTTTAAGGCGCAGAATCCTGAGCCAAAGCCAGAGCTGGACTATTATTCAAACTACACGCTGCTGGTTGCCGTGGTGCTTTCTGCACAGACGACGGACAAAAGCGTGAACGGCGTGACGAAGGAGCTTTTTAAGGCGGCGGACACCCCGCAAAAAATGGTTGCGCTTGGTCAGCAAAAAATCGCGGAATACATCAGATCCATCGGACTTACCAACGCAAAGTCCAGGAATGTGTTCAATTTGAGCAAGAAGCTGATAGAGGATTTTAACGGCGAGGTTCCGTGCACAAGGGAAGAACTGATGACGTTACCAGGCGTGGGGCGAAAGACTGCGAACGTGGTTCTGAACGTTGCGTTTGACCAGCCGACCATGCCTGTTGATACGCACATTCTGCGGGTTGCGCCAAAAATTGGACTTTGCGGCGGCAGTACACCAGAAAGCGTGGAGCGGGGATTGGAGCAGCGTGTTGCAGAGCGCTATATGAAGCATGCGCATCACTGGCTACTTCTTCACGGAAGGTATGTGTGCACCGCTCGAAAAGCCGACTGTTCTCACTGTTTTATAAATGATATTTGCAAAAAAAATATGCACGAGGAGAAAAACTGATGGACACGAAAATTCAGGAAGCGACGGCAACTGCCGCAGAAGAGACGATTGGAAAATTCACGCACCGCTTTGTGGATTTTATAAAGGGAATTGCGACGTTTGAGAATTTGTTCAAGATTGTGGGCGCGGCGCTGATAATTTTTGTGATGTACGTTGTATTCCGGCTGATAAAAAAGGCGCTCAAAAAGGCGACCGCGCACCGGCTTGAGGAATATCAGTTTGCGACGCTGGCTAAAATCATCAACTATATTTTTTATGTGCTTGCGGTTATGTACGTTCTGACGGTTGCGGGCGTGAATCTGAACGCGGTTTGGGGCGCGGCGGGAATTGCGGGCGTTGCGATTGGTTTTGCGGCGCAGACTTCGGTGAGCAATTTGATAAGCGGACTTTTTGTGCTGGGCGAAAAGGCAATGAAGGTGGGCGACTTTATTGTGGTTGGTGCGGTAAGCGGTACGGTCGATGCGGTTGGGCTGCTTTCGGTAAAAATTCATACGTTGGACAATCAGATGGTGCGCATTCCGAATTCGGCAATTATAAATGCGAGTTTTCAGAACAACAGCTATTTTGCGGTGCGGCGCTTTACGTTCGCGGTTTCTGTAAGCTACGATACGGACATGCCAACGGCGCTTGCTGCGCTCAAGCGTGTGCCGGCACAGTGTCCTACGGTGCTGAGCGAGCCTGCGCCGAACGCCTGGTTTGACGGCTTTGGTGCCAGCGGAATAAACATGACGCTTGCCGTGTATCTTAATTCCGGCGATTTGGTTCAGACAAAAAATGACGTGCTTACGGCTATAAAAGCTGCCTTTGACAAAGCGGGAATTACGATTCCATTTAACCGCGTTGACGTAAAGATGGTGGAAGGCTAACTGCAAAAAAATTGAAAGAGCCGCCGTGCCTCATGTGTGCTGGACGCACAGAATATTAGGCCCTAAAAAAACACCGTCCTTAAGCCGGGTAAACAAGCCTTGCTTAGGACGGTGTTCATTTATTTTAATGTCATTAACTTACGGTCATTGAGCTTCCTATGTTTTTTGTCAACATAGGAACTCCGTCATCCGTTTTTTTCTTGTTTATGCAACTTCAGTCATCCCTGTTATGTTTATAACTGGTTGAC
>CAKZZR010000255.1 GCA_937885475.1 uncultured Treponema sp. | reverse complement strand
CCTTCAGAGGCGAGCCGGCTTATAGACGATACCACGGAAGTGCTTCTGCCGAACGGCGCAAAAATAAGTTTTTTAAGCCTGCCCGGTCACTATTTTGAGATGCTCGGAGTTCTTGTAACCGCCCCCGACGGAAAAACGGCGCTTTTTGCAGGCGACGCGTTCTTTGGGCGGCATCACATAGGAAAATACTGGATTCCCTTTTTGTTTGATGTAGCGCAATTCAAGCAGAGTCTTGACAAGCTAGCCTCAACTCCGGCGGACGTGTACCTGCCAAGCCACGGCGAACCGATAACATATATAGAAGAGCTTACGGAACTGAACAAAATCGCCATTCTTTCTACAGAGCAGAGCATTCTCAATACGCTCAGACAGGGCGCGCTCTCTTCTGAGGCGATTCTAAAGGCGCTTGCAGACGCAAACGAAATAACGCTGCGCGTGTCGCAGTACACGTTGATAAGCAGCACGGTTCAGGCGTATCTTATGTACCTGTACGACACAAAGCGGGTTCAATATAAAATCAGAGAAAACATCCTGCTATGGAGCCTTGCGCCAGACGCACAGCCTGACAGCGAATGAAAGAGCCGCATGACAAGAACCGGCGAACGGCTCCTGCACGCAGAAAGACGTGTGCTGTGCCTAGCCGTCGTAGCCGGGAATGACGAGCGATTCGTCCCAGCCTTCCACAATCTGAATACCGCTTGAGGAGCCGATTCGGTTTGCACCGGCAATTATCATGTCTGCCGCCTTGCGCGCGGTGGAAATGCCGCCAGATGCCTTTACGCCACAAGACGTTCCCACAACCTTGCGCATAAGCTCTATGCAATGCACTGAAGCTCCATTTGGCAGAAGGTTGCCGTCCATTCCCTTGGGAGTGGCAAAGCCGGTGGACGACTTTACAAAATCCGCACCGGCGCGCATGGCGCAGCGGCAGCAGGTATCGAGCATGTTATCATTCAAATAGCAGGTTTCCAGAATGACCTTTACGATAATTTTTTTGCCCAGCTTTGCGCCAGAAAAATGCGCCTGCTCCGTAACTCCGGCAATATCAAGCTCAACCTCGCCAAAGCGGCAGTCCTGTACGGCTCCAAGATTTATTACCATGTCAATCTCGTCCGCACCGTTAGCGATTGCCTGAACGGTCTCGTTTATCTTGTCCTGAGTGGTGATTGCACCCAGCGGAAAGCCGATGACCGTGCAGACCTTTACGTCCGTAAATTCAAGCTCTCTCTTGCACACCGCCACATAAGATGGGTTCACGCACACTGAGGCAAAGTGATATTTTTTTGCTTCCTGGCACAGGCGCACAATCTCACGCACGCCCGCAACCGGAGAAAGCAGCGTATGATCTATCATCGAAGCAATTTGTTCTTTTTTCATATTTCCCATTATATAACTTGCAAACTTAAAAAGTCTAGGTTAGAATGTTCATATCTTATGCCTTAAGGAGAACATTATGGCTTACAAAATTAATGAGGATCAGTGCGTAAACTGCGGTTCATGTGAACCAGACTGCCCGGTTGGAGCAATCTCTGAACAGAACGACAAGAGAGCAATTGATGCTGACAAGTGCATCAGCTGCGGAACTTGCGCTTCTTCTTGCCCGGCAGACGCAATTTCTGAATAATTGCAGAAAAGCAATGAGGCTGTCTGTTTTATGCAGACAGCCTTGTTTTTTTTGGAGCATTTATAAAAATGAACAGACTGGTAGCTTCCGCACGGGAGCATATTTCAAACGCCGCAAAAATCGTTCTGCTGGTCATATTTTGCGCCGCCGCGGGCTTTATCATCTCGTTTCCGCTGTGGAAGCTTGCGACAACCGCTCCCGGAGTGTACACAACCATTTCGCTTGCGGTCATTCTGGCAGCCGCCGCATTCCTTGCATTCCGCGCAATAAAAAAGCTTTCTTTTATATCAATTTTACGCCTTATACTGAACATAGCGATTGTCGTAGGGGGCTGCGGTGGTGCGGTGCTTCTTTTGCTTCAGGAAAAGCGTCTTTTTGCCCTGCTTGCATTCTGCGCCATGCTGTTCTTATGCTTTTTGGCAAACAGCCTTCTCTATGAAAAACCGCAGGACTAGCCGCACGCACCACCTTACCACGTGGGCGGCGCTTTTTTTTGCGCTGTGCGCCGCGCGTCCGGCTTACATTCACGCCCAGCAGGAACAAAAACAAGGGCAGAACGTCATGATTTTGACGCAGCGCCTTCCGCACATGCAGAAACTTTCGCACACGGATTTGTTGTTCAGGCAGTTTGCGGAAACAGTACGCCACAACGAGCGGATGCTGAGCGCCGACCACCACGACGAGCTTATCCTTGAATTCTACGTCTACACGGCTCAAAAAAACGATGACCTGCTTTTTATTGCCGCAGACACCGGCATTCCCTATGACACCATTGCCACCCTGAACGCGCTGGAAAACGCCGACGCGCACCTGAACGGCAAGACGCTCGTAATTCCCACGGTGAGGGGCATTTTTATAGCCAAGAAGCCGCAGAACAACTTTGAGATTCTGATAAATCAAGAAAATGCAGAAAAATATAGAATTCTTCAGAAAACGTGTTATACTATTGGGGACAGAATTTTCTACTTTGCACCCGGAGAACGGCTTTCCGGCACTCAGCGGGCATTTTTTTTGGACACATCTATAAAGATGCCGCTGGACAAAATGGTCATTTCCTCGGGCTTTGGCTACAGGAACAGTCCGGTCTACAAAGAATGGAAATTCCACAAGGGAATTGATTTGGCGGCAAACGAGGGAGAATCCGTGTATGCCTGCAAGAGCGGCACGGTGCTTTCCGTCCTTAAAATGGATCCTACATTCGGAAACTGCGTCATTCTTTCCCACGACAACGGAATGACAAGCGTCTACGCCCATCTTTTGGACGTTTTTGTAAAAAAGGGCGAACACGTAGGCAGCGGAAGTCAGATTGGACTAGTAGGACAAACAGGGCTTGCGACCGGACCGCACCTGCATTTTGAAATCCGGCAGAACGGAACGGCGACCGACCCGCAGCCCCTGCTGAGGAGTCCACATTAGGATACGGATACGACTATGATAGGAAGGAAGAGATTTTTACTATGCGCAACCGCGTTCTTTTTGCTTTTGGCAACGGCGAGCGCAGAAACATTCAGAGTTCATGCGCTTAAGACGTTGCGCCTTTTGCCGGACAGCGCGGAGGAGCAGACCGTTTCCATAGGAATCAACGACAGCATCGCCGTATTCATGCCGGAAGATAAAACTTATATAGAAGGAATTGAGCTTAAGGTTCAGATTCCAAAGATTGTGGCTGACTGGCGTGACAGCGTGGCATTTTCTGTATATGACAGCATAAGCCCGCGCCCTGCCACAGATAAAATTGACTATTCCGGACGAAAAATCTACGTCACTCCCCTGCCAACAAAGCTTACGTGGATTGTTCACATTCCGCTTTCCACAGATACATCGCTCAAGCCAGACAGCTACATCACCAAGCTCAACGTTACGCCGGACGTAAGCGCAGGATACACATTCCTTCGCTTTCAGCCTGCAATGAAAGGCGTGCCGGATGAAACCTACGAGTCGGAACTTACCGTAAGCGCAAAACCAATTCTTAAGAATATCGGAAAGCTTGAGCTTTCCATCCTGTCGCCCGAAAACCAGCCGGCAAGCGGAGATGTTTTTATAGACGGTACGCAGATTTCGCTCAGAAACGGTTCGGCATATCTTACGCCGGGGCTGCACACTCTGAACGTTCAAGTGGCGGACTACCGTAATGAGGCGCGCTCAATTGTCATTGAGCAGGCAAAGACCACGAACGTAACAGTAGCCCTGCGCAGCACGGAGCCTACGCTGACCGTAAACGCGCCGGCAAACGCGGAAGTGTTCCTTGACGACAAGCCGTTCAAGGATACGGGAACGGAAATACGAACCACCGAGGGCGAGCATAAAATCCGCTTTCTTATCGGCGGCTATGAGGTTATCCGCACGCTCACCATTCAGAAGGGAAAGTCCTACAGCGCTAACCTTACGGTTGACCTTGAGATTACCGAGGAATGAGCGCCCCCGCGCACTTTAAGCAGATTTTTTTCAAAAAAAGTAAAGATTTTAACAGGCGGTGACGATAATAATAGTACCGGGGGCATTTTCCCCTCCCACCCGTGTCCCCGGTTGCCTGATGGGCATGGCGCTGCACAAAGCAGCGCCTTTTTTTTCACTACCACATCGCCTATCTTAACGGGCGCCTTTATACGTACCGCATCAATTTCCTTCATGCACTCACTTATCTTGTCCTTGGGAATATTGCTGGCAGTCTTTACCGAAAGACGACATTTATCGCCGCCCTCGATCACTACCGTGGAGGTCACCGTCCTCTCGGGATGTGTAACCTCGTTACGTGCGTAATTATCTCCGATGGGACAGGTGTTGCCCTTAACGGAAATAACCTCGCCCTCCTCGAGCTCTACTGTGATCTGGCAGCCCATAGGACAACCAATACAGGTCAATTCTCTTTTTTCCATCATTATCCTCCATGTTAATATCAAGCACTCTCTATCTTGATCGTAATGGTCTTTACGTCTCCGGCATCCTCGAGCTTCTTCTTCTGCAGGATGATCTGCTCCATCTCACCGGGTGCCATTATCCTCTTCTTATTATGCATAACCTGTTTATCATCAAAGTATACGCTGACAAAGCTGTCCTTGTATACAGCGCCCACTCTGAAGCGGACTGTCAGGAGATCCTCCATACGTCCGACGTCAATGGTCGAAGGAACCGTATACCTCGCTCCGTCGGTAGCGACAAGCTTGATCACATTCTCGGAGCTCTTGTCGGTCTTGCCGGAAGCAAACTTGGCGGCATTTTCTCCTGCCCTCGTAGCCTCCTCCGAGACGTAATCCACCAGGTCGTGTACATGCAGCACGTTTCCGCAGGCAAATACGCCGGGAATGCTGGTTTCAAGAGATTCATTCACAACAGGACCGCTTGTTACGGGGCTTAATTCCACCCCTGC
>CAKZZR010000254.1 GCA_937885475.1 uncultured Treponema sp. | reverse complement strand
GGCTTACCAGAATGCCGTAGCCGTTGTCCGTAAGCACGTCGTAGCTCATGACGCGTTGGTTAAAGTCTTCCACGGCGGCATCCGTCACCGTCTTTAAAAGCTCCTGCAGGCTCAGCCGATGGTTTGCATCGCACTGGCAGAAGTACACTTGATTCTGACTGAAAAACTGGTAGTTCGGCCCGCTTATTTCATGCCACTGTTTGTATTCCGTCATATTTTCCTCTTTCTTCTATAAATAATCTTTGTTTCTACGAATTGTGAAGAACGCGCTCAGCGCAATTCCACGTAAGTTTTGCCAAACCCTCCGTCCTCCGGCGGCGCAAAATAAAAGTTGCGCACGGTTGGGTTGTTTGAAAGATAGTCCTGCACGCTCTGACGCAGAACGCCGTTTCCGTTGCCGTGTATGACGCTGAAATTCTTAAGATTGCTCAGCGTGCATAGGTCAATCTGCCGTTCAAGCGCGCGCACGGCTTCTTCGGCGCGCATGCCAAGCAGACGCAGCTCAAACACTGGCTTTGAGTCCCGCGTGTCGCCCGCAAGGTCAACAGTGTACGTTGGCGTGCGCGTCTTTGGCGACGCAATCAACGTAAGCTCCTGCTGCTTGCAGAGCATTTTTATACTGCCAAACTGAACGTCCCACTGCCCCTTGCCGCGCTTTGCGACGATAACACCTTCGCGCTTGCCCTTGCCCGCGAGAACGGCGGCACCGGGCGCAAATTCAAGTATTTTCATGGAGACGGTTTTTTTGCCGCTTGCATTTTTGTTCTCGGAATGCGGAATGATTATGCTGTCGGCATCCTTGAGCGCGTCAGAAAGCCGGCTCTTTTTTTTCTTTGTCTTGTGGCTGGTGCGGCTCCTGAGTTTTTTTTCAAGCGCTTCCTGCTGTTCGCTTAAGCATTCTTCCTCCGCTTGTAGTGCTTCCTCGCGCTCTGTTACGGCGGCGGTCATTTCGGCAATGAAGCCCTTTACGGCGACGGTCTTTTCTTTGGTAAGCTCGCCTTCTTTTATCATGCGCACAAGGTTTTCAAGCCGGCTACGGCTTTCTTCCAAAAACTGCTGGCTTTCGCGCTGAATGCCTGCCTTTAGCTCCAGTTCTTTCTGACGAAGTTCCAGCGTGCGCTCTTCTGCGCGAAGCTGCTTTTGCTCCAGCGCTTCCTCGCGCTCGCTGAATTCCGTAAGGCGGCGGTCAATTTCCGCGTGTTTTTCGCTCAAGCCTCGTATGAGGGCAGAAACGTCGGTCTTTTCGCTTGCAATATATTCGCGCGCATGCTGCACGATTTCCTTAGGAAGTCCGCTGCGCTTTGCAATGTCCAGCGCGTGGCTTTCGCCGGGAACACCCATAAGAAGATGGTACGTGGGGCAAAGCGATTCTGAGCTGAACTCAACGCTGGCATTTATGCATTCTGCGTGCGTGTAGCCGTAGTTTTTTATGACTCCCTGATGCGTGGTTATCAGCACGCAGGATTTTTTTTGAATCAGCTCGTCAAGAACCGCCATTGAGATTGCGGCTCCTTCCTGCGGGTCGGTTCCGCTTCCCAGCTCGTCAAGCAGAACAAGGGAACGCTCGTCGGCATAGCGTACCGCCTTTGCGATGTTCTTCATGTGCCCGCTGAAGGTGGAAAGGTTCTCGTCCATGCTCTGCTCGTCGCCTATGTCTGCAAAAACGCTTTTGAATACAGGAAGCCGCGTGCCTTCTGCAGCTGGAATGGGGAAGCCGCTTTGGTTCAGCATGGAAAGCAGCGCGATTGTTTTGAGCGTTACGGTTTTTCCGCCGGTGTTCGGGCCTGTTATGATAAGCACGTTCTTGCCCGCAACAAAGCGCACGTCTATGGGAACAGCCTTTTCGCCAAGCAGCGGGTGGCGCGCCTTAAGCAAAAGAAGCGGCTCCTCCTGCGTGCAGGCTAATGCAAAGGTCGCGTCATGCGCCTTGCCCCATGCGGCGGCGGCGCGGGTAATGTCTGCCTTTTCCAGTATTTTGAGTGCGGCGGTAAGGTCGCCGGTGTAGGGGCGGATTTTTTCCGTTGCCTCAAGAAGGATTTTTCGGATTTCTGCCTGAAGCTCAAATTCTGCCTGAATCAGGTCGTTGGAGCATTTTACGGCTTCGTCCGGCTCAATGTAGGCGGTAAGCCCGCTCTGGCTCATCTCGTGTATGATTCCCGGAACGGCGTTCCGCCGGTTTGATTTTACGGCAAGCACCTGACGGCCTGAGCGAAGGACGGGAACGGTTGATTCAAGAACGTCGGTCGCACCATCAACGCGATGCAGCGCAGCGATACGGAGTACAAT
>CAKZZR010000253.1 GCA_937885475.1 uncultured Treponema sp. | reverse complement strand
GCTTGCGGCAGGCGGGCTGTGTCCGGGGGTGTGCATTTATTCAACGTTCATGCAACGGGCGGTGGATCAGCTCATTCATGACATTTCGCTGCAGGGCTTGCACGGCGTGTTTGTGCTTGACCGCGCGGGTGCCGTTCCTTCTGACGGCGAAACCCATCAGGGCTTGTTCGACATCGCGCTCTTCCGCCCGGTTCCCAATGTGCAGCTTCTTAGTCCGGCGACAGCTACGGATCTTGCGCTCTGTCTTGAGTATGCATGCGGCGCTCAGAGTGCCGTCATCATCCGCTATCCTAAGATGAGCTGCCCTACGGAGCTTCCATCTTTTTCTGCTCCTGTTGTTCCTGGAAGGGGCGTGCTTGTTCCTGCGGTGGAATATGAGCCTGGCTTTGCTGCAAAATACGAGGACGGCATCTATGCTGCAAAAAAGGTTCTTTTTGTGTGCACCGGAGGAATGTTCTCCGAGGTGATTACGGCGGGAAGGGCTCTTTCGTTCAATGATGTTGTTGCGGACATCTATTCGCTTCGCTTTATAAAGCCCTTTGATGATGAGTATTTTGTATCGATTGCAAAAAAATATGATGCGGTCGTGTTTGTTGAGGACGGCGTTCAGACAGGCGGAATAGGCGAGATGCTTAGTGCCTTGTGCGCGCGGAACGGCATTGAGCGGACTGCGCTTAAGGCTTTTCCGGAGCGGTTCTTCCGGCAGGGAAGCAGGGCGCAGGTGCTTGAGGAAGCGGGGCTTTCGCCGGAGGCATTGAGGAGTGCCGCGCTGAGCCTTCTGCAGGGCGCAGGAGATGTGCTATGAGACGCCTTTTCTTAAAAAATCGGACGATTACGACGGAGCTTCCCGCATTCGTCATGGGAATTGTGAATGTGACTCCTGATTCCTTCTGGAGCGGAAGCCGAGGGGATGCGGAGCGAGCGCTGAGCCTTGTGGCGGATGGCGCGGATATCCTTGACATAGGGGGCGAGTCCACTCGTCCTGGAAGCGACTACGTGAGCGCGGAGGAGGAAGTCAGGCGCATCGTTCCTGTGATAGAGGAAATACGCCGGAAAAGCGATGTTCCGATTTCTGTTGACACGCGCAAAAAATCCGTGATGGAGGCTGCTCTTGCTGCGGGCGCGGATATGCTGAACGATATTTCAGCACTTGAGGATGATCCCGAGATGGCTTCGTTCTGTGCGGCTTCTGGAATTCCCGTCGTTCTCATGCATAAGCGCGGGCTTCCCTCTGACATGCAGGATGACACGGCGTACACGGATGTATTTTCAGAAGTGGATGCCTATCTTTCGGCCCGCGTGCAGGTTGCGCTTGACGCCGGTATTCCCGCTGAAAAAATCATCGTTGACCCCGGCGTGGGTTTTGGAAAGGACACCGCGGGAAACGCCGCGCTCATAAAAAATGCCGGCGTTCTCTGTGGCGGAAAATACATGGTTCTCATGGCGCTCTCGCGTAAGTCATGCATCGGGCAGATGACCGGGCGCGCGGTGGAGGAACGGCTTGCAGGCACTCTTGCCGCAGACCTTGTTTCCATCATGGGCGGGGCAGGCATGGTTCGTGTTCACGATGTCCGTGAGACGGTAGATACTTTGAAGGTCTTGGGGTATATTAATAGACAATGAAATCGATTGACAGCCTGTTGGCATTTTATCAGATTCTTCGTCCGGTCATTGACGTTGGAATTCTCTCATTCGTTCTGTACAAGGCGTACGAGGTTATCGTAAAGACGAACAGCCTTCAGATTCTTAAGACGGCTGTACTGCTTGTTGCGGCGTATATTATCGCAATGCTCCTTCATCTTGAGACGCTCCTGTGGATTTTTAAGTCGCTCGCGCCTCTGTTGGTCGTTGCGTTTGCAATCGTGTTCCAGCCGGAGCTTCGCAAGATGTTCCTTAAGCTTGGTCAGAACCAGTGGTTTGCCTTTGGTACTCGCTCCAAGCATACGTACGTCGATTCTGTTCTGATTGCGGCAGAAATGCTTTCCAAGCAGAAGCGTGGAATGCTCGCGGTTTTTTTACGGCACACAAAGCTTGATGACATCATTCAGACGGGAACAAAACTGAACGCCGACCTTTCCTCAAGTCTTTTGGTCACGATTTTTGGCATGGACACGCCACTGCACGATGGTGCGTGCTTCATTCAGGGCGGAAAACTCGTTTCTGCGGGATGCTTTTTGCCGCTCAGCGAGCAGTACGACATCCGAAAAACCTTCGGAACTCGGCACCGCGCGGCGCTCGGGCTTTCTGAGATAAGCGATTCCGTCATTCTCGTCGTCTCAGAGGAATCCGGAGCGCTCAGCCTTGCCTATGACTCAAAGCTTCATTATGACCTTTCCGTTCCGGAGATAACGCGCATCCTTGAGAATCTTCTGGAAATCACTCCTGAATCTTATAATCTGGAGGACACAATCGATGAACATAAAAAAGCTGACTGAGCCGTTGCTTGAGGACTGGGCGCAGAAGGTGCTGTGCCTTGTGCTTGCAATCGTGATTTATGTGTTTCATATTGTGGCTACGCTCGACAGAAAATCCTTTACCGTTCCCCTTAAGGTTGAGGCGCAGGGACTTATGATGCCGAATTCCGATGTTCCCCGCTATGTGAAGATTACTGTGCGCTCCACTGCGGAAAATATGCCTGTCATTACCAGCGCGGGCTTTTCTGCGGCGCTGAAGCTGAATGATTTTACGGAGGCGGGAAGCGTTTCTGTTCCGGTGAGCGTGTCGATTTCGCCGGAGCTTATGTTGCTCGATCCCCTTGAATATTCGGTAACGCCAGATACGATAAACCTGACGCTTGACAGCAGGGAGATTGCCTACATTCCTGTAAAACCGGCACTTTCTGGCGAGGTGGAGCATGGTTACATGATTTCACAGCTGGAGGCAAATCCGTCCACGGTGAAGGTTATCGGTCCTGCCTCCGTATTGAACAAGGTTACGCATATCGACACCAAGAAGGTCATCGTTTCCGGAGCGGCAAAGACGTTCTCCAAAGAAACGAAGGTTGACAATATAAATGCAAAACTGAACGTGGAGGCTGAGGGTGACATCCGCGTTACGGTTACGGTGCAGCCGGCAAGCGACACGCGCTCGTTCAGCGGCATCGTTCCGGCGCTGACAGGTCTTTCTGAGAGTCTTGAGGTCGTGGGCGACGTGCCTGCTGTTACGCTCCGGCTTGCGGGTACGGTTCCAGTTCTTGAG
>CAKZZR010000252.1 GCA_937885475.1 uncultured Treponema sp. | reverse complement strand
TAGAGTACAACTTTCCCTCGGATTATTAAATCATAACAACTAATGCGTTTGCCCTGATTCACCCCTCAAATTCGCTTGTAACTAATTTTTCCAGACGGTATAATGCAAATGCAAGAGGGCAATGAATGACCAGGTCGTTTGTTGCCTTTTTTTTCTGCAAGGAGGCAAGATAAAAACTGCCTGAGATAGCGTCAGTTTTTATCTCTGACAACTTGCCTTGCAAACTTGCACATCAACTGCCGTTCCTCATTACATTGCGGAACAGCGTAAAAATACAATTGATTGTTGAAACAATCTTCTTGTATTTTTATAGGAGGTAAATTTTGCTTGCTCAGATTTTAGCCGTATCGATTTTCCTTGTGATGTTCGCGCTTATCATCACTGAGATATTTCCGCGTCAGTATGTAACGCTTGTATGCGCGGCGCTGACGCTTGCCCTGGTCTTTGGGCTTGGAATGCAGATAGACAGCCATTTTTTTGGAAAGGAATATGACAGTCTGCTTGCAATAAAACAGACGCTGAACGTGCACAGCATTTTTACGCCAGGCTTTTGGTATTCCACCTCGGAATCTGAATCTACCGGCATAAACTGGGCTACGATTATCTTTATAGCTGGCATGATGGTCATGGTTGAAGGAATGGCACGCGTAGGCTTTTTTAGGTGGCTGTGCATGTGCCTTGCGAAGGCTGTGCGCTACAAGGTCATTCCGATTTTCATAACGTTCATGTTCATGTCGTTCGTGCTTGCCATGTTCATAGACAGCATTACAGTCATCCTTTTTTTGGCGGCGGTTACGGTTGAGCTTTCGTCGTTGCTGGGCTTCAATCCAATTCCCATGATTCTTGCAGAAATTTTTTGCGCCAACCTTGGCGGCTCTGCCACAATGTGCGGTGATCCGCCGAACATCATCATCGGAACATCGCTAGGCTATTCATTTGCCGACTTCGTTGTGAACACCGGTCTTATCGCGGTCATCGGGCTGCTTTTTACGGTCGCTTATTTTTATCTTACTTGCCGAAAGGTAGTTGCGCCAAAGGAGCAGAATATAGACACGTCTCGCTTTCCAACGCCAAGTTCCGCAATCACGGACAAAAAAGGCTTTGTGGTAAGCTGCATTATCTTTGGGCTTGCCGTCATTCTTTTGGTAACGCATGCAAGCACGCATCTTTCTGTGGCGACAATTGGGCTGGGCATTGCCATCATTACAATTATTGCCGCCGGAAAGCACGTGGGCGAGATTTTTAGAAAGCTGGACACGCCTACCCTGCTCTTTTTTATTGGTCTGTTTGTTGTGGTTGGCGGACTGGAGCAGACCGGCATTCTTGAGCTGATTGCGCTGTTTATTGGCAAGGTGTCGGGCGGCAATGTCTACATGATGATTGCGATTATCATATGGGTTTCGGCAATCGCGTCGGCGTTCATAGACAACATACCCTTTGCCGCAACGATGGTACCGGTCATTCAGTCGCTGGCGGCGGCAACCGGCGTAAGCCTTCCTGTTATGGCGTGGGCGCTTTCTATGGGAACAGACATAGGCGGAAGCGGAACGCCGATTGGCGCAAGTGCGAATGTAGTGGGAACCTCCGTTGCAATTAAGGCCGGATACCCCGTTGGCTGGGCAGAATACTGCAAAATTTCGGCTCCAGCAACAATTATTGTATTATTAATTAGCACAATCTGTATTTTCGTGCGATACTTATAGTATTGAAATCTCGCTCTGGGGGTGCACTATGAACAAACAGATAATCATTTCTATCAGCCGCGAATACGGAAGCGGTGGTCATGAGATAGGACGCAAGCTTGCAGAAAAGCTGGACATTGAATTTTTTGACAGGAATCTTCTGGAAGAAATTGCGAACATAAAAAATGTTGATACGAACACGCTGAAAAAATATGATGAGGCACCAAAGAAAATGTTTTTCAGCAGAACGGTGCGAGGATATTCCAATTCTCCGGAACTGAACATTGCGGAAATGCAGTTCACGCTTTTGAAGCACAAGGCTGCGGATGAGGATTCCTTTGTTATTCTTGGACGCTGTTCCGATGAGATTTTTACCGGAATTTCGGACGTTCTCAAAATCTTTATTCGTGGCGATTTGGACACGAAGGTAAAGCGCGTTATGGAAAAACGCAATATGGACGCGCAGACTGCGGTGCGCACGATTGAGCGCCATGACAAAAAGCGACGCGCGTACCACGACTACTTCTGTCAGTCCAAGTGGGGCGATGCCAGCGCATACGACTTGTGCATCGATTCCGGCAAGCTGGGCATAGACGGAACCGTGGATTTTATCATGGATTTTGTTAAAAGCTATCTTAAAAAACGTGATGGTGAATAATATTGCGGCGGCGGAATGAAAGGTTCGCCGCCGTATTTTTTAGGGCATAAGCCCATGGAACAGGGAATGACAGAGGAACTGAAGGAAAATTTGCGGCTTCTTGCGGAGCGTTTTGAGACGACGGATTTTAAGGATGAAGATCCAAGCCAGTTCATGACGTGGTATAGTTCCGTGCGTGAACAGGAGGCGGCACTTTTTATTACGGCAATGCTTTCCTTTGGGAACCGAAAACAGTTCATTCCTAAAATCCGCATGATTCTTGATTGTGCGGACAGGCGCGGCGGAATTTGCGAGTGGCTTACGAGCGGCGCGTTTGAGACGGATTTTTGCGGAAAAAGCGATGATGCAGAAAAATTCTACCGCTTTTATTCATACACCGACCTAAAGGCGTTATTCCGTGCCTTGCAGGGCATTTTGCGTTCCGGTTCGCTGGGCGAGCGCGTGCGCCATGACTACAAGAAGCGTCTTGCCCACTATAACGGTATGCCGGCGGTTGAAAAAGCTGCGGCGTGCGCAACGAGCGTACTTCCTGCGGAAATCATCTGCGGCGTGTTTGCGGATTTGTTCGCTGACTGTGCCATCGTTCCCAGGGGCAAAAATTCCGCGAACAAGCGGCTTCACATGTTCCTTAGGTGGATGGTGCGGCGGAATTCCCCGGTGGATTTGGGTTTATGGACGTGGTATTCACCGTCCGACCTGATTATTCCGCTGGACACGCACGTGCTTCAGGAGGCGCGTCGGTTTGGCATGGTAGGCGACCGCTGCCCGGCAAGCTTTAGGACGGCGGTTCTTATTACGAATGAGCTGAAAAAAATCTGGCAGGATGACCCGTGCAAGGGCGACTTTGCGCTGTTCGGTCTTGGAGTTTTATAGATGAGCAAAATGAGCGGTGCGGCTTTTTGTGAATGCGATGAATTTTTTATGCGGCGGGCGATTGAGCTTGCACGCGGCGGCGAAGGCTGGACGAATCCTAATCCGCTGGTGGGCGCAGTTCTTGTAAAGGATGGCGCTATAATTGGAGAAGGCTTTCATCACAAGTATGGCGCTCTTCATGCGGAACGGGAGGCGCTTGCAGACTGCGCGCGCCGTGGAAACACCGCTCATGGTGCAACGGCGTATGTTACGCTTGAGCCGTGCGCGCACTTTGGAAAGCAGCCGCCTTGTTCCCATGCGCTGGTGGAAGCCGGAGTTACCCGCGTGATAGTTGGTTCCCGCGACCCTAACCCGCTCGTTCATGGCAAAGGAAATGAATATCTTCGTGCGCATGGCATAACGGTTTGCGAGGATTTTTTGCGCGAGGAATGCGACGCGCTGAATCCCATATTCTTTCACTACATTACAAAAGGAACGCCCTTTGTGTCGCTCAAATATGCGATGACGGCGGACGGTAAAATTGCCACAAAAACCGGTGCGTCCAAATGGATTACCGGCGAGCAAAGCCGGGCGTTCGTGCATAGGCTTAGAAACCGCTATGCGGCAATTCTTGCGGGAATCGGTACGGTGCTTGCGGACGACCCGCTTTTGACGTGCCGATTGCCGGACGGCGAGCTTGCTTCGCAGCCGCTCCGCGTTATTCTGGACAGCGCCCTGCGGATTCCAATGGAAAGCGCCATCGTAAAAACGGCGGCGCAGTTTGCCACGCTCATTGTGGCTTGCGAATCAGGGGACGAGCGGTTTGCGCAAAAAAAAGCCGATTTGGAGCGAGCCGGAGCCGAAGTTCTGGTGCTTGCCCCTGACGCGGACGGAAAGCCGGATTTGCGAGTGCTTATGCAGGCGCTGGGCGAGCGTAAGATAGACAGCGTTTTGATAGAAGGCGGCGGTGAGGTAAATTACGGAGCGCTCAATGCGGGAATCGTAAGCCATGTGTATGCGTTTGTTGCGCCAAAAATTTTTGGCGGTGCAGGAAAGTCTCCTGTTGCAGGGGCGGGCGTTTGTGTTCCGGCGGAAGCCTTTGGCTTTACGCTTTGCAACGTGCGCCGCTTTGGAGACGACGTTCTTCTTGAATTCAACGCCAGCAAAAAACTATAGGAGCGCCCTCCGCATGAAAAAAATCCGTATATTGCTTTGTGCCGCCGCATTTTTCATACATTCTTTTGCATTTTGTGCGCCACAGGTGCAGGCTGGGGATTCCGTGCGGCTTTATACGCCGGTTTCGCTCCGTTCCGCGCCCTCGTTTGACGATTCCGCCGTTCTATATACGCCCATTCTGCATGAAGGCGGACTTAAGCTTTGCATTCAGACCGTGGAAAAACAAGAGGTGATTGGCAGCATAAGCGGCGCATGGTGTACGGTGCGCGTGCTGCTGGGCTTTTGGAATGAATCCGATTCCGCATGGGTGGACTCCGGTGGCTCATACTGGATTTTTCTTCCCGACGATGCCCGGCTGTACTTTTTAAACTGACCGTGCCGTCATGGAAATCAATTTTTGATGTATAAGTATTAAAAAATAGCTTTCAGTCGAAGTTCATCCTTCAAAAACGCAAGCTAGCTTGCTACACGCATTTTTGCCTTGGAACTTATAAACTTTGCCGCTTACGCGGCAGCAAAAATGGGTGTTTTTGAAGGCTGCAACTTCTCCTTTGCGCTATTTTTTTGCATCTTCCCATGAAATTGATTTCTATGCCGCGCCGTTCAGCGTTCTTTTATTTTGTTCATTTTTAGGCTACACTGCTGATATGTTCACTGGAATTATAGAAGAAGTTGGAAAAATCAAAAAAATCGCGCTCAGCGGGCATTCGGGCAGCGTGCAGGTTGTGGCGCACAAGGTGCTTGCGGGAACAAAAATAGGCGACAGCATTGCGGTAAACGGCGTGTGCCTTACGGTAACTTCTCTTGATGACCATTTTTTTACGGCGGACGTTATGGCAGAAACCGTGCGGCGCACCAATCTTGGACTTTTGCAGAGCGGAAGCGGCGTGAATCTTGAGCGAGCCATGGCGGCGGACGGTCGTTTTGGCGGTCATATTGTGAGCGGTCATATTGATGGAACGGGAAAAATCGTCCGAATTCAAAAGGAAGAAAACGCCGTTTGGGTGCATATTGCTGCTTCAACGGACATTCTGAATCTGATTGTGGAAAAAGGCTCCATCGCGATTGACGGAATCAGCCTTACGGTTGCCACGGTGAGCGACCAGGAATTTGCCGTGAGCGTCATTCCGCATACCGGCGAGGAAACGACGCTGCTTACAAAAAAACAGGGCGACATAGTGAACTTGGAAAACGACATTCTTGGAAAATACGTACGGCGCTTGCTGTGTGCGGGCGGAACCGGCGCAGACAGGAGCGGCGTTCAGAACGATAGCGATTCACGCGCTCAGGCGGCACGCGACGCAAAAATTCTTGACTGGCTTGGCGGGCGCTGATGATTCTTCATACCGGAAACCGAACCGACATTCCGGCATTCTACTCTGAATGGTTCTGCAACCGGCTTCGCGAAGGCTACGTGCTTGTGCGCAATCCGTACAACGAAAAAGCCGTAACGCGCTACGAACTGAATCCGCAGCTTGTTGATTTAATCGTCTTTTGCACCAAAAATCCCATTCCTCTTGTGACGCATCTGGACGAACTTAGCGCGTTCGGGCAGTTATGGTATGTTACGATTACGCCGTATGGCAAGGGAATTGAGCCTGGCGTTCCAGACAAAATCGACGTGATAGACGCGTTCAAAAAAATATCGGCACGGTGCGGCAAGGATTCCTGCATCTGGCGCTACGACCCCATTATGATTCATGAAAAGTACACGCGCGACCAGCACCTTAAAAGCTTTGAAAAAATGTGCGCTGCGCTTTCTAGCTTTACAGAAACGTGCGTGTTCAGCTTTGTGGAGCTGTACGAGAAGGTAAAAAAGAATTTTCCCGGTTTGCGCGAGGTTTGCGCAGACGACCAGCGTTTTTTGGCAGAACGCCTTTCAAAAATTGCGGCGGGATACGGCATACGGCTTACGCTGTGCGGGCAAAGCAAAATTTCAGACCAGGAGCTGCGTTCATACGGCGTGGACGTTTCGGGGTGCATGACGCAGGCGGTCATGCAAAGGGCGCTGCACACGGCGCTTACGGTTCCGCCGCACAAGGCTCCGCGCGCTGAATGCGCCTGCTATCTTGGCTTTGACATTGGAGCCTACAATTCCTGCGCGCATTTTTGCCGTTACTGCTATGCAAATTCCGACCGCGCGAAGGTCATGCAGAACATGAGGAATCATAATCCCGCCTCGCCGTTTTTGATTGGCGGCGCGTTGCCCGGAGACGAGGTGCATCAGGCGGTTCAGTTCAGTTTTAGGAACGGACAGAACGAGCTTTTTTCGTTTTAAAAAGCGCATTTTTGGCTTTTGTGCTAAAATAGTGGCATGTACGTTTTTGAGAATTTTTATGTGGACTGCCTTGTAAAGCTTGCCGCTTCTTTTTTGTGCGGGCTTTTTTTGGGAATTGAGCGCAAGCGGCGGTTTCATTCCGTGGGAATCCGCACGCTCGTTCTTATAAGCATCTCGTCTATGGCGATGGGAATGATTTCGTATATCATGGCAGAAAAAAGCGCCGTGCCGGGCGACCCTACGCGTATTGCGGCGGGCGTTGTAACCGGTATTGGCTTTATTGGTGGCGGCGCGTTCATTCATCAGGGAATGAATATCCGCGGCATAACGTCTGCGGCGGTCATCTGGGCGGCGTGCGCGATGGGGCTTGCGTGCGGAATTGGCGCGTACTTTATTGCAGGAACAACGCTCGTTACTTCTATTCTGTGTCTGGTGCTGCTTGGCATTGCGGAAGGTCATATGTTTCCCGCCGAAAAAACAAAAATTCTTACGCTGGTGTATGCAAGCGGCAACATAAAAATTTCCGAGATTGAAAAGGCTGTTTCCGCCGCCCGATTGGTGCGCCAGGACATGAACATGGAGCATTCGCTCAAGACAGAGGAACTGACGCTTCGGTTCATCGTAAAAATTCCCAAGAACTACAGCCTTGAGCAGCTTACTGCCACGCTCAAGCAGCTTGGCGACCTTAAGCTGATAAGCATTGCCGAAGGCTAATCTGACGCGCGGATTTTTTGTCATTCGCGGATTTTTTGTCCTTTGCTTTTAATTTGAGATTTTTAAACTCTTACCGTATAATTTTTGCATGGCTATGAATAGATTTTCTAAAAAACAAATCGGATTCTTGCTTTGTGTCTTTTTTAGTCTTCTTGGGAGTCTGTTGTCTTACTACATCGGAAAATATTATGACGACACAGATTTTGTTCTTGGCAATTTTATTTTGCCGTCGCTTGCGATTCAGGGAATCATAAGCAGTTCACGTTCGATACTATGTATTCTTATGGTTTTGATTGCTTATAGAAAGGGAATGGTTACGGCTATTATCCTTACGTTGCTTGCCCTTCTATTTGCCTTCCTAAGAATTGTACGCTTTCAGGATTTTTCTTCGCTGCCGGGTATTTTTAACATTGTCTTTTCAATCATCACAATCGCAATCATCTATTCGTTCTATAAAAAATCTGAGCAGAACAGCCGCACGGACTTCATCACTGGGCTTAGAAACAGGCGAAGCTACGTCGAGGAAGTTTCTGCCGTCATAAGTCATGAAAAGCCGTTCTGTCTTGCGTGCATCGAGGTTGAGGACTTCAAGGAACTGAACGACATTTTTGGAATTCAGATTGGCGACTACATTCTTGAGCGCATTGCCAAAAAACTTTCGGGCGTTCTTTCAAAAAATGACATTATCTTTAAGATTACCGGCGCAACGTATGCAATTCTGTTTGCACTTCCTGACCCGGCACATCATCACGCGGGCGACGACTCCTTTGTTCCGCCGGAAACCAGGCTCAGCGAGGTTTTAAATGCCGAGGTCATAAAAATTCCTGCGGCAGACAACACCGATAAAACATTGGAACGAAACTGCACCGTAACGCTTTGCGCAGGTCTTGCCTATGCGGACGCAAAAAAAGCCGCCACATACAACGCCTCAAAAATTTTGAAAAATGCGGAAGCGGCTCTGTTTGCCACAAAGCGTAACCCTGACTGCAAGCTGTGCGTGTTCACAGAGGAAATGGAAAATCAGGAGCAGAAGCAGAAGGAAGCAGAATTCCTTATAAAGGACTCGCTTGAAAACAACTGGTTCTACCTTGTGTACCAGCCGCAATTCACCACCGGCGAAAAGAAGCTACGCGGATTTGAGACGCTAATTCGCTGCAAAAAGCCAGACGGAACGATTGTAAGTCCGGGGTATTTTATTCCTGCCGCAGAAAAGACAAGCCTTATCATGAAAATTGACGACTACGTCCTTCGCCGCGCCATGACGGAATTCAAGCCGATTCTGGGAAGCACCGGAAAGGACTGCATAATCTCAATCAATGTTTCTGCAAAGAATATAGGAAGCAAGAATTTTGCCGACCGCATAAAGGCAATGCTGGAAGAAACAAAATTCCCGCCTAAAAACCTTGAGATTGAAATTACCGAATACTCGTTCTCGGATTCAATGGAAACCACCGTTGAGAACATCAACATGCTGAAAGCGCTGGGAGTTCAGATTGCGCTTGACGACTTTGGAACCGGCTACACGTCAATCGCAAAGCTGATGAAACTTCCCATCAACCTGCTTAAAATTGACAAAAGCCTCATAGATGACATAGAAAGCAACTCAAACGTAATGGACATGGTTGATTCCGTAATCTACATGGGGCACATCATGAACTGCGAGGTGATTTCTGAAGGCGTTGAGAACGAAAAGCAGCTTGAGCTTTTGAAAAAGCACAACTGCGACTTTATTCAAGGCTTTGTCTGGGGCAAGCCAAAAAGCTACGATGAGGCAAAGGCGCTGTACAATGAACAGTCGTAGCCGAGCAGCAGTTCGGTGCATACTGTCATGGAGCTTGTCGAAATGACCACGCTGATAGATGAGGAAACTTTCGTACAGAAAGTTTACCTTATAGTTTTTCTGTAAAAATATGCCCCTGAGCAAGTAGGTTAATTCCGAGCAGTGCGCAGGAATTAACCACGGTGATAGATGAGGAAACTTTCGTGCAGAAAGTTTACCTTATAGCTTTTCTGTAAAAATATGCCCCATCTTATCCCTTTTTGTTTTCAAATAGAACCTGTCGTAGTCCTGTGCGGCAATCTCAATCGGCTCTCGCTTTAAAACCTTGAGACCAAAGCCGTCAAGACCGTACACCTTCTCAGGGTTGTTGGTCAAAAGGCGGAGCGACTTGCAGCCAAGGTCGCGTAGGATTTGCGCACCAATCCAGTATTCGCGAAGGTCGGGCTTAAAGCCAAGCTTTACGTTTGCTTCCACGGTGTCCAAGCCCTGTTCCTGCAATGTGTATGCCTTGAGCTTGTTTATAAGCCCGATTCCGCGGCCTTCCTGACGCATATAAAGGATTACGCCGCGACCTTCTTCTGCAACGCGTTCCATTGCCGCATGAAGTTGAGGCCCGCAGTCGCACCGCTGGCTTCCAAAAACGTCGCCCGTAAGACATTCAGAATGAACGCGGCACAGGACGTTCTCGCCGTCGCCGATTTCTCCGCGCACAAGGGCAACGTGATGCTCGCCGGTAAGGTCGTTCACGTAGCCGTAGATGTCAAAGTCGCCGTATTCCGTAGGGAGCTTTGCCTTTGCTTCCTGCACGACGTGGCTTTCGTGGACGCGTATGTAGTCCTGCAACGCCTTGATAGTTATGAACTTAAAGCCGAACTTTTTTGCGACTTCCCAAAGCTGAGCAGTGCGCATCATGGTTCCGTCCTCCGCCATAATTTCGCAGCAAAGTCCGCATTCAGCAAGTCCTGCAAGGCGGCACAAATCCACCGTGGCTTCCGTGTGTCCGTTCCGCACAAGAACGCCGCCTTTTTTTGCAATTAGAGGGAACATGTGTCCCGGCCGTCTGAAGTCGGTAGGCCTGCTTTCTGGGTCAATGCACTTTAGAGCCGTAATCGACCGTTCCGCCGCGCTTATTCCCGTTGTGGTTGAGATGTGGTCAATCGAAACGGTGAACGCCGTCTCGTGGTTGTCGGTGTTCTCTGCAACCATCGGGTACAAATCAAGCTTTCGGGCAAGTTGCGCGCTCATCGGCGTGCAAATCAAGCCTTTTGCAAAGGTTGCCATAATGTTCACATTCTCCTGAGTGGCAAACTGAGCCGCGCAAATCATATCGCCCTCGTTTTCCCTGTCTTCATCGTCGCTTACAAGAATTATTTTTCCGGCCTTAAGGTCTTCCAAAGCCTCCTCAATTGTGTTGTATGTGTAATTTGCCATAATTGAACCTCAATTGAACTTCGTTAAAATAAAAAACTCCCCGCAATTTTCAGGGAGCGCTTGTGCCGAAAAAAGGTTTTGGTGGGGCTTTCAACCCATCACGAAAAGCCATTGCATTCGCTTGGATTTTTGCCGCGCATTACTTCTTTCATCCGGACTATACCGTCGGCTGCGGAATTACACCGCATCATGTGCATACGCACGCGCTGGCTTACGGAACTTTTTCCGCTTACAGCCGGTGGGGAATTTCGCCCCGCCCTGAAGTTAGTTTATGATAACAAAATCTGTTGTTTTGTGCAATGCGTATATGCGTTGCCCTGACGTTGCAAAACTTGCCATTCCGTAGCAATTTTTTTTTGATTGTGCTATAAAGGAACAAAGGAATGTATATGAACACTATTAATCTTTTGGAAGGAAAACTTGTTGCTCCAGCCGGCATGAAGGTTGGAATCATTGCTTCGCGCTTTAATGAAATTATCGTGAACAAGCTGCTTGGCGGCGCTGTTGACGGTTTGGTTCGCCACGGCGTTGAAGAAAAAAATATAACCGCTGTGTGGGTGCCGGGTGCATTTGAAATTCCGGTGATTGCTGACAAGATGGCTGCCAGCGGAAAGTACGATGCCGTTATTGCCGTTGGCGCGGTAATTCGCGGCTCAACCACGCATTACGACTACGTATGTGCGGAGGTTTCTAAGGGTATTGCGCAGGCAGGAATGAAGAACGGCGTTCCGGTAATGTTCGGCGTAATCACCACAGAAAACATAGAGCAGGCCATTGAGCGCGCCGGAAGCAAGGCCGGAAACAAGGGCTACGACTGCGCACTTGGCGCAATTGAGATGGTAAACTTGATGAAGCAGTTGTAAGGCTTTTTTGCCGGTCTTGCCAATCTTGCGGGGCGGGCGTATGCGGCGCTTGGCGGCGCGCAGGTCGCCAAGCGCATGCAACCAAACGCCAGGCGCATGTGTACACGCTTTTGCTAGCGCAAAATGCTCCGCAGGGCTTCGGCAAACGAGGTGCGGTTGGGCTTGTTGGTAAATGCTGCCTCGCTGAATGGCACCATCGGCACGCCGGAAGCTGCCACCCAATAGCGGACGTCATCACTTTGAATGTCCGGCACGCCGCAGTTAGCCTGCACAGGCGCAAGTCCCGTTGCGTTGCTAAGCGAGGTCTGCAATGAGTTTGCGAGCAGCGCAACAGACGCGGCGGGAATCTTTCCCTTCTTTAATGGAATTGCATATATGATTGGCGCCGTAAAATTGCGGTTTCCGTCCGTCGTGGTTCCCGGAATAAAGCTTGACGAATATTTTGAGACAGTATTGCGCGGCGTTGCGCGATGCTCAGAAAGCGTCAGCATGGAAACGGCGGTAAGGTCGCTTTCCATAAAAGCGCGCACATCCTTTAATTTCATCTGAAAAATATTTCTTGGCAGAAGGTTCATCTGTATCCATTTTTTAAAGAGCTGGGTGCTTTCGTACCATTCGCCACCGTTTGCCGTTACGTCCAGCAGAATGTTGTAAAATGCCGTCTGCGAGGATTTTCCGCTGGCGATTGACAGACGCACCTTTTCTGCAACGGAATCAACTGCGCCACGCCCAGAAACTGCCTCTGTAAGTGCGGCAAACGCATTGATGAGCATAACGTCGTCGCCTGCGGCAAAAACCATTGGTGCCATGGTTGAAGCTTGCGTAAGCCGCGCGAATTCCTCAAGGTCGCTCAACAAGTTGATTTCGGAAATGCTGGCGGAATCAAATTTGGCGCGGTTCACGTCAATTTCGTAATGGTCAATAAGCAGCGGGACCGCCGTAATTTTTCCGCCGGAAACAGGTGCCGCCATGCGTACAGACGTTGTCATTCCTTGCAGAATGTCCTTTGCAAATCCGCCGTGCTTTTTTGCCACCTGCAGCGTTGCGTAGTCGGCATTCATTCCACCATAGATGAACAGCAAATCCGGCTTTTTTGATTCCTTGAGTGCTTTTTTTAGCGAAACCTCGCTGTTCAGCGTGATAATTTCGTACGGAAGTGATTTTTTGTTCCTGCGCGTGTACGTGGTCTGAAGCACGGACACGATGTTTTTTTGGTTTGCCTCTGAAATTCCGTAGAATGCGGCAACCGGCTTTTTGCTTGCGATGGCAAGGGCTACAAAGGCAAGGACGATAATTGCCACGATTGCAAGAGAGATGATTATTACAACAGATTTTAAAGACGGTCGTTTTTCCATGCTACGATTTTAGCATATAATGACAATTTCAAAAAGATACTATAATATAATTGATAATTCTGAGTATGCGGAAGGTTTGGAGAATCACATGGAATATACAGAAAGCGAAATCCTGCAGTACACGGCAGAAAATGACGTAAAATTCATCAAGCTGTTCTTTACGGACATTTTTGGTTCCATAAGAAGCATTTCAATTCAGCCGAGTGAGCTTGAGCGGGCGTTTAAGACTGGAATTTCGTTTGATGCAAGCGCCGTAAAGGGCTTTTTAAGCGAGGACAAGAGCGATTTGTTTCTTGTGCCAGACCCAACCACTCTTTCTGTTCTTCCGTGGCGACCTCAGCATGGGCGCGTCGTGCGCTTTTATTGCAATATCCGCTATCCAGACGGAACGCCGTTTGAGGGCGACACGCGCTACATTCTGCAGAAGGAATGCCTTAAGGCTGACAAAAAGGGCTATCAGATAAATGTGGGAACAGAATGCGAATTCTATTTGTTCCTTACCGATGAAAAGGGAAATCCCACTGACATTCCGCACGACAACGGCGGCTACTGCGAGCTTGCTCCGCTTGACCGTGGCGAAAACGTACGCCGCGACATCTGCCTTACGCTTGAGCAGATGGGCATTCAGCCGGAGGTAAGCCACCACGAGGCGGGACCCGGTCAGCACGAGGTTGATTTTAAATGCGATACGCCCGTCCGCGCCGCCGACAACCTAGGCACGTTCAAGACGATTGTGCGCACCGTGGCAAACCGCAACGGACTTTATGCGGATTTCAGACCAAAGCCCATGCAGGACAAGCCTGGAAACGGCCTGCACATAAATCTTTCTGTTTACAAGGACGGAAAAAATCTGTTTGCCCCTGATTCCATGCAGGATGAAGCAAAATATTTTTTGGCGGGAATTTTAAAGCATATCCGCGAGATTACCGCGTTCCTCAATCCTACGCAGAATTCCTACGCGCGCTTTGGGCATTATGAGGCGCCGCGCTACATTGGCTGGAGCCGCGGCAATAGAAGCCAGCTTATCCGCATTCCGCACAGCGCGGAGCCAAGCCGTAGCCGCATAGAGCTGCGTTCTCCTGACCCAAGCTGCAACCATTACGCCGCGCTTGCGCTTATCATTGCCGCCGGAATGCAGGGAATTGAAAAAAAATATCCGCTCCCCGCAGAGCTTTTGGTGAACACCTTTTCCGCCGACGCAAACCAGCTTAAGACGCTTGAGGAACTGCCTGATTCGCTGGAAGCGGCGCTGGATTTGGTCAAAGCAAGCGATTTTGTAAAATCCGTTCTGCCGGAAATAACTATCAAGACGTTCATTGAATCTGTTGAATCTAACGTGAATTTCTAATGTGCTGCTCAAGGTTTGCCTATGGACTCCGTTCTGATAGTTTCTAATACAAATACGACGCTCGGAATAATTTCTGATTTGCTTAATTCTCAGTCGTTCAGCAGAATTGTGACCACGCAGAATTGTGCCGAAGCCCGGCGCGATTTGATTGCGGATTCGTTTGACCTGATAATCGTAGACACGCCGCTTCCAGACGAATTTGGCGACGATTTTTCGCTGTATGCCGCAGAGCAAACTGATTCCGGCATCATATTAATAGTAGAAAACGAAAAATTGTATGACGTGAATTCCGACGTTGAGGATGCGGGCGTGTTCGTTCTGCCAAAGCCGGTAAGCCCGGAATTTTTTTATCAGTCCGTAAAGCTGCTTATTGCAAGCCGAAAGCGCGTTCACTATCTTGAGAACGAAAATTTGAAGCTTCAGAAAAAAATTGAGGAGATACGACTGATTGACCGCGCCAAGTGCATTCTGATTCAATACTTGCAGATGACCGAGCAGCAGGCGCACAAATATATAGAAAAGCAAGCGATGAACCTGCGCCAAAGCCGGGTGCAGACCGCCGAGTCAATTTTGAAGACATACGAACGCTAGATTGGAACGATTTTTCTTGCCGATTGCTTGTGAATTTTATTATATTTTAAGGTGAATGACATTATTAAAACTTAGAGGCATTTTAGATGAAACACGAATTTCAGACTGAAGTAAATCAGCTTTTGCAGCTTTTGATTCATTCTTTGTATTCAAACAAAGACATTTTCCTGCGCGAAATCGTAAGTAACGGTTCGGACGCGCTGGACAAGCTTAAATATCTTACAGTCAGCGACGAGGCATACAAGAACATCAAGTTTGAGCCTCGCCTGGACATTTCTTTTGATGACAAGGCAGGCGTTCTTGTAGTTCAGGATTCTGGAATCGGTATGACTGACGAGGATTTGCAGAATAACCTTGGTACAATCGCACGAAGCGGAACAAAGGCATTCCTTTCAAAATTGACTGCCGAGGCAACAAAGGATTCAAACCTCATCGGACAGTTTGGTGTTGGTTTTTATTCTGCATTCATGGCAGCAAAAAAAATCGACGTCTACACACGCAAGGCCGCTGGCGACGGAAAAATCTGGCATTGGAGCTCAGACGGTACGAACTCTTATGATTTGGACGAAGTAAGTTCAGAATCTGAATCGGCAAAAAAATACGGTTTTGATAAGAGCGAGCTGAGCGGTTCTGCAATCGTAATGACCTTGAACGACGAAAGCAAGGAATACGCAAGCCGTTGGAAGATTGAAGAGCTCATCAAGAGATATTCAGACCACATCGCGTTCCCAATCTACCTTCACTATGAAAAGAACGACTATGACGACAAAGGAAATGTAAAATCAACTGAGCAGAAGGTTGATCAGGTAAACAGTGCCAGCGCCCTCTGGAAAAAATCAAAGAGCGAGCTTAAGGCTGAGGACTATAACGAATTTTACAAGACAATCGGTCACGACGGACAGGCTCCGCTTCATTACGTTCATACGCACGCCGAAGGAACTCAGGAATACACGACGCTTTTCTATGTTCCGCAAGTTGCTCCGTTCGATATGTATCAGGCAGACTACAAGAGCGGCGTAAAGTTGTATGTAAAACGCGTATTCATCACAGACGATGACCGCGAGCTTTTGCCGGCATATTTAAGATTTGTTCGTGGTGTAATCGACAGCGAAGATTTGCCATTGAACGTAAGCCGCGAAATCCTTCAGCAGAACCGCATCCTTGAGAACATCAAGAGTGCTTCCGTAAAGAAATTGCTCAGCGAATTCAAGAAGATGGGAGAAGCCGCTGACAAGGCAAAGAAAGTTGAAGCCGACAAGCAAAGCGACGACGACAAGAAGGCAATCGAAAAGTGGAACAAGTTCGTAAAGAACTTTAACCGCCCGATGAAGGAAGGCTTGTACAGTGACTACGCAAACCGCGACGAAATCGCAGAAATCGTGCGCTTTAAGAGTACGGATGCAAGCGGAACAGGCGACGACAACTACACAAGTTTTGCAGACTATGTTCAGCGAATGAAGCCTGAGCAGAAGGCAATCTACTATATTACTGGAAGCGACGAAAAGAACATGAGGGCAAACCCATTGCTCAAAGCTTATGTAAACAAGGGATTTGAAGTTCTTGTTCTTGACGACGACATCGACGAAATCGTAATCGGCGGCTACGGAAAATACAAGGACTACGAGCTTAAGGCCGTAAACCGAAGCGGCAGCGACGAAGACCTTGGCGTAGACAAAGAAGAAGCCAAAAAGAAGGAAGAGGAATTCAAGCCTGTAACCGAAAAACTCACCAAAGCTCTTGGCGAGCGCGTTAAGGAAGTGCGCCTGAGCAAAACCTTAAGCGGCGAAAACCCTTCTTGTATCGTAGTGGACGAAAACGACCCAAGCTGGCAGATGGTTCAGATGATGAAAGCCATGGGCCAGCCAGGCCCAGAAATGAAGCCGATTTTGGAAGTAAACGGCGACCACGCGATTCTTGCAAAGGTAAAGGATTCGAGCGACGAGGCATTTATTGCAGATGCAGCTGAAGTTCTTTTGGATCAGGCTTTGCTGATTGCTGGCGTTGAGCTTAAGGAACCTGCTTCATTTGTAAAAAGCTTGAACAATCTTTTGTCGAAATAACAATAGTCGAGAAACGAAAAGGCGGCTTTCCTGTGAGGAAGTCGCTTTTTTTTATGTTTATATGTTTTATAATGTTTATATTTATATGCAAATATCCTATTTATGTTTATAATTATAGATGTTATGGGAAAGAACGCTGTTGTACTATTGCCTTCTGTTCAGAAGGTTTTAACAGAACTAGGAGAAAACATCAAACTTGCTCGCTTAAGAAGAGGCTTATCAAGTGAGCTTATAGCAGAGCGGGCGGGAATAAGCAGGTCTACACTTGTAAATGTTGAAAAAGGTTCGCCATCAGTTGCAATGGGAATTTATATGTCGGTTCTTAATTCATTGGGGTTAGAAAAGGATATGCTGTTGGTTGCAAAAGACGACGAATTAGGCAGAAAGCTGCAGGATTTGAAGCTGGTTACAAGAAAACGTGCGCCTAAGGATAAAAAGGACGAATAAATGGGTAAAAATATTTTTGTATATGGTGATTGGAAATTTCTGGATCAACCAACTCTTATAGGTGTTCTGAATGTTGATTTGCTCAAGGGAAAAGAAATCTTCTCATTTGAGTATGATACAGAATGGTTAAAAACGCAGAAGTTTTCTTTTTTTGATCCTGATTTGCAGTTATATAAGGGCCGTCAGTATACTCAGCAGAACAAAGAATTGTTTGGATTCTTTACAGATTCTTGCCCTGATAGATGGGGGCGGCTTTTAATGACCCGCCGTGAAGCTATTGCGGCAAAAGAGGAAAGTCGCTCTCCCAAAAAACTGTTGGAAAGTGATTTTCTAATTGGAATACAAGACATTTCCAGAATGGGAGCATTAAGATTTAAAACAGAAACGGACGGACCATTTTTAGCAGAGGATTCAAAAAACTCAATTCCTATATGGACTTCAATTCGTGAGCTAGAACAGGCTTCCTATCTTTTGGAAAAAGAAGATATCAGTCTTGAAGAAGAAAAGAAAAAAATACAAATGCTGATTCAACCTGGTTCTTCTTTAGGTGGTTCCCGCCCAAAGGCGACAGTTCAGGCTCCGGATGGCAGCTTATGGATTGCAAAATTTCCTTCAAGGCATGATGAGTATGATTCTGGGGCATGGGAAATGGTAACGCATGAATTGGCAGTCTTGTGTGGTTTGAATGTTCCTGAAGCTAAATGCGAGAAATTTTCTAAAAACGGAAGTACATTTCTTGTAAAACGTTTTGACCGAACCCGAGATAATAAACGCATCCATTTTATTTCTGCAATGACTGCGCTTGGAAAGATTGATGGAAATAATGCACAGGACGGAACAAGTTATCTTGATATAGTTCAGTGCATTCAGCAGCAAGGCTCAAAGCCAAAAGAAGACCTTCTTGAATTGTGGAAAAGAATTGTGTTCAGTATTGCAGTTACGAATACGGATGATCACTTACGAAATCACGGCTTTTTGTTTGATCAAAAGGGGCTAAGACTTTCACCGATGTATGATGTAAATCCAAATCCAGATGGAATCGGCCTATCGCTGAACATTGATGACATGGATAATTCCTTGAGTTTTGATTTGGCAATCGAAACAGCGAAATATTTTGATATAAAAAAGGACGAAGCTGCAAAAATTGCAGATGATATAAAAAAGAATATAAAGCAATGGGAAGCAGTGGCAGAAAAAATTGGAATTTCTCGTTCAAATCTGCTACGTATGGTAAATTGTTTTAGAGGGTAAGTTGAACGGTATGTGTAAAAAAGCGCATTTACTATGCTGAGGGGACTCCTAAAGTTAGACAAATAAAGTTCAATTTTTATTTTTAACAATGTTTTTTACAAGCCCATACTTTGACCTTGATTTTGTTGTGCCGTAATAGCAGCTATCATTGTTGTTTTAATTCCTAGTGACATTTCACAATAATGTGTATGTTGTAAATTGTCTGCAGTTAATTCATGCATAGCCTTTAAGGAATTAGATGTCATTGTTAAATTAATTAATTGACGAAGATCTTCAACTTTCATATTTACTCCTGGGTTGTTACTATTCATATTATTAACAGCCATGTCAAGTAATCCGTCCATGAATTTGGTAGTTTGTGCAAAATTATTTTCACTGTCGTAATATTGGTAACCATTTTCAATTTTTTCCTTTTCGGTATTGTATGCATCCATTTGTGCACTTTCTGATTCACGGTAAGTACCTAAACCTTCTTTGTATGACTCGTTGGCCAAAGTACGATAACAATAATAGAAAAGATAACGGTAAGTTAAACTATCTAAATTTTTAATAATATCTGTAAAATATGTTTGTGCAGCAGTGTCAATAGTTCTAATAGCATAATCAAGGTTGCGACCACTAGGGTTGGTCGTAGAGAAGAAAGTATTAATATTGTTAACAGCAGTAACATAATCAGTAAGGTAATCACGGGCAGCAGGGCGGTCTTCTAGTGATTTATCTAGATTGTCTGCTAAACCTTTAACATAGGTTTCAGCTTTATTGGAATAATGGTTAATTGAATCTACAATGGTTTCAACAGGAAATTCGGTATTTTCTCCGATGAAGTTGTGCAAAATGTAATTGCCATTACCAATGGCTTTATCATACGGTTCACCACCATATGTTACCGTCGGATCGTCAGGTTCAACGATCGGATTATCGGGTTCAACAATTGGATCGTCAGGTTCAACGATCGGATCATCGGGTTCAACAATTGGATCGTCGGGTTCTACGATCGGATCATCAGGGTTAACGGTTGGATCATCCGGATCAGTCGTTGGTTTTTCTGGTTCAACTGGGTTTTCAATTGGTTGTGGTTCTGGTTCTTCTCCACCATTTGGTTGTGGGCAAGCAGTGTTTAATAAGGTACCTGCTGTTAAAGCGGCACTAAAAAGCAACAAATTGAATAATTTTTTGAATTCCATGATAAATTTCTCACTGTGTTTTTTGATGACTTTCTTGTATTACTAATCAAATCTGACACAATTATAAATTAACTAATCTTATATTGCAATAATAAAATTTTACTAATCAAAAACGGTTAATATTTTGATATGGGATTCAGGGAAAACTTAAAAGATGAATTAACCTATAAAGATATGCAGACAAAGGAACTTGCGGCGATTACGGGAATCAGTTTGAATACTTTGAATCATTATTTAGTTCAGAATGCCACGAGTCCAAGTGTTGAAAATGCCGTAAAAATTGCAAAGGCTTTGAATGTTTCTGTTGAATACCTTGTTACAGGATTTATGGAAAATACAACAGAATCTAAAATATCATATTCCTCAAAAATCATGCGTACTGCCCAAAAACTTTCTGAATTAAGCGACAGGGATTTTAAGGTTGTTGATAAAATGATTGATTTTTTTAATGTTGAAAATTTAAGTCTGTAAAAAAATTTAAAATATGTTAATATAGAGTAGATATTTTTAGGAGGTTTAGCAATGACGGTTACCTTAAAAAATGTTGATTACCAGTTTTTGACAATCATTCAGAGTATTTTGCAATTAAGAAAAGATATTGAAATTGATACTGAATATGATGAACCAAATGAACTTACGGAAACTGTAATTAAAGACAGTGAAAAAGGAAAAAATCTCAGTCAAGTTTATACAAGCACAAATGATTTTATGGCGGCTTTGAATGCTTAACCTTCGTTTTACAAATCAATTCAAGAAAGATTATAAACTTGCTCAAAAAAGAGGTGTTGATTTTTCAGAGTTTGAAGGTATTGTAAATAAATTACGAAATCGAGAGCCGTTGGATGAAAAGTACAGAGATCATCCATTATCCAATAATTGGAAAAACCACAGAGATTTTCATCTGCACCCTGACGTAGTAATTATTTATTGTATACGAGAACAAGAGCTGATTCTTGAATTGGTACGAATGGGAAGTCATTCTCGTGAGGCGGTGGTTGCTTCGCGCACTTCGTGACGACAGGCTCAACCACCGCACTCACAGAGTCGGTCATTTTGAGAACCTCAATGACCTAGTAACGAAGGCGACATTCTCTGTTTTTGGGGAAGTCGCTTTTTTTCTGTGTTATGTTAAAATATAGTCATCTTCAAAAGGAGGGCTCTTTATGGAATCGGCAATTTTGAGTAGTTTTGATAAATATACAACATTCTCATTTGGTGGAAAGACTCTTACTTTTAGAACTTGCGATAATTTGGAAAAATATACAAAAATTCTTTTATGGGATAATGGTTATATTGAAGTTTTGGCTAAATATAAAAAATAAACAAGAAGAAATAGAAGAATATATCGATTTGGAACCTGTGCTTGATAGTTTGTTTATGGATAAAAAAGTTTTCCTAAAGCCAATTAAAGAGGTAAAGATTCAATATGCATAAAAATGAATTAGAAAAATCAAAGAAAATGCAAAATTAATTGTTTTGGGATACGCGTTTTTACCACGAGAAAATGGATTTATAGGAATATTAAATCTTGAACATCCAGATTGTGCTTTAGTAATGAATAAAGATTTTGAAATTATTGAAACAAATATGGATGAAATTGAACAGAATATAGTTCTAGATTTGGCAAAAAAGAATCTTTGTTTTTTAGAGGAAACAGATGCCTAAATATTTTAGAGATAAAATTGCCAATCATTATTTATATTTTACTTCGCAGTGCATTTATGTACAAAACCTGGAAGGATTTCGGTGGCAGAGATTTTTACGGGAAATAAATAATCAAACTATAACCAATTTTCAATATATTCCTCAGGGAACAGCTCAAAGATTTTTGCAGTTTTTCGGCTTTTGTCTTCTGCCAGTGGAGCAAAACAGCGCCTTTATTAAGCAGGGATGTGACATCAAAAAGCCTGGTCTCACCTGTTGAAAATTCCACAAGAAGCATTCCGTCTTCAAGAATTTTTATTTTAGAAACCTTTATGCATGGAACTAATTCACCTGCATAGCAGATACCTCTTTTATATACATATGCATTCTCCACAGGTTTGTTATAGCATAAATTTATTTTTTACGGCATAAAACTGCTTGCTACTATAATTTAATTTTCCCCCTGCATAAATTCCCAAATCTGTTGTATACTTAAATCAACGGATTTTGAGCTTATCAAAATCTCGCTCATTGCTTTAACATCAGGAGAAAAAAATGCAGGTTACTTCTTCCATAAAATATATTGGCGTGGACGACCACGAAATCGACCTTTTTGAGGGGCAGTTTGAGGTTCCTAACGGAATGGCGTACAATTCCTATGCGATAATCGACGAAAAGATTGCGGTCATGGACAGCGTTGACGGTCATTTTGGCGACCAGTGGCTTTTGAACATAAAAAATGCGCTTGATGGGCGTACGCCGGACTTTCTTGTGGTTCAGCACATGGAAATGGATCACAGCGCAAGCATCAGGCAGTTTGCGGACGCCTTTCCGAACGCAAAAATCGTGTCGTCAAAAATGGCGTTCGCTATGATGAAAAGCTATTTTGGCTCGGATTTTGCCGACAGGCAGGTTGTCGTTGCCGAAGGAAGCACGCTCAGCATTGGGGCGCACACGCTTAATTTTATTGCGGCTCCAAACGTCCATTGGCCGGAGGTTCTTTTTACGTATGAATCTGCGGAAAAGGTTCTTTTTTCTGCGGACGGCTTTGGAAAATTCGGGGCCAACGACTACGACGACCCGGAAGGCTGGGCATGTGAGGCTCGCCGCTACTATTTTGGAATCGTCGGAAAATTTGGCGCGAACGTTCAGGCGGTGCTGAAAAAAGCAAGCGCGCTTGATATAAAAATCATTGCGCCGCTCCACGGCCCTGTCCTTTGTGACAACATTCAGTATTACCTTGACACCTACAATATCTGGTCAAGCTACGGCGTGGAAAGCGAGGGCATTGCCATTGCCTACACCTCTGTCTACGGAAACACAAAGCAGGCGGCAGAAAAGCTTGCCCAAATCCTTACGGAAAAGGGCGCGCCAAAGGTCGTGGTTTTTGACCTTGCGCGCGAGGACACTTACGAATGCGTTGAGGATGCGTTCCGCTACGGAAAGCTCGTTCTTGCTACGACCACTTACAACGGCGGCGTTTTCCCTACTATGCGCGAATTCATCGAGCATCTTACGGAGCGCAATTACCAGAACCGCACCATCGCATTCATAGAAAACGGAAGCTGGGCGCCAAGTGCCGCCAAAGGAATGACCGCCCTCTTTGCCGAAAGCAAGAACATTACGATTCTTGATGCAAAGGTAACCCTTAAAATCGCAATGACGCAAGAAACCGTAGCCCAGCTGGAAAGCCTTGCGGACGCGCTTTTAAGATAGGAAGAAGATTGTTTCGTCGTTGCACTCCTTGCAATGACGGAATGATTTTTGCGGAGTTATTCGGCGGTTTCGAGAGCCTCAACCACCGAGGGCAGTGAGGTTCTGGATTTTTAAAATAAATAAAACGCTTTGGGACATTCTGCAGGCGTATTTGCTGTTCTTTGTTGCTTAGTACCGTGCTTGAAACTCTTTTGACATGACCTTTGCGGTGTTTTTTATGAATGTGCGGTCTGCGGGCTTTAGGGGACGAAGAATTTGACGCAATTCTTCTATATCTTGCAGGGAATTTTCAGTTGCGGTGGCAGGATGAACGCCAGTTACTAAGTATTCAACGGACACATTCAGTGCCTGGGCGATTTTTACGGCTGATTCGGCAGATGGTGTAGAATTGTGCGTACTAAGATAATTGTCCAAAGTTTGCTTTTTGATTCCTGAAAGCGCGGACAGTTCTTTTACCGTTAATCCTCTGAATTGAAGCTCACTTTTAAGATTTTCTTTAAATCCCATAAAAGAATAATACTAAAAATTACATAATTTAAAGTTGACTTAATGTAAATATGGGTAAATAAGTATTCAGAATATGAAATTTTACATATTTTTATAATAAAGTATGTAATTGTAAAATCACACATAGATTTTTGCAAAGGAGCATTTATGATGAAAAAATTTTTACTTATTACTGCTGCAATCATTTCATTTGCCGCTGTAAGCATTTCTTGTTCAACCGATGACGGTTCAGATAATAGGGAAAGTATTTACATTGAATACTCTACTCCGTATTCCACAGAGGAAAAACCTGAATATAGAACGGTAACAATAAAGGATGGAGATACGATATCTGATGATTTTCTGCCTGAGTTGTCTGGAAATGAGAACCTTACTTTTTTGGGATGGTTTGCAAAAAGTGCCTATAACGATAAGCCTTATGTAAATGCAAAAGGTAAGAAAACGACGGATTTATATTATGGGGAATCTTATGATGGTAAGCAAATTCCACTTTATGCAAAGTGGGAAGTTCAAGTTACCGTTAATGCAAATGAAGGAAAAATAAACGGGTCAGAGACTGTTAGAAGCGTAAAATTTAACAATTTGGATTTTACATTACCTGATACAGAGTCTTTAGGACTTGCGCGAGACGGTTACACCTTTATATGCTGGAATAAAAAGGCAGATGGAAGCGGAAATTATTATCAAGGCGGTGCAAATTACGCTTTTATGAATAAAGAGGATTATCTTGTGCAGCCCGGCGATGTGCTTTATGCTGTTTGGGAACAAGGAACAAATGTAAAGGTGATAAATAAATCTGTGATGGGCAGAGGTTCCGATGCTTATAAAAAAGACTTGGCAGATGCTGAAAAAGTTTTAAGTTCTCTTGAGAATGATGACACCTTGTTTTTATGCGGTGGAAATTTTTTTACTGAATATGAAAAGCTTTTTGGCACATATCTTTCTGACTCAAGCAAAAAAATCAATCTAAATCTTGCATATAATGCAAGCGGTGCATATATGAGCAGTTCTGAGAGGATTGATTTTTCAAACTGCAAGAGCATAAACTCTGTTGTTTTTGGAAGAAACATGGAAGACGGTTGGCGCTCTTATATGACTACTGATTATACTTATAAATTCGATGGATGTTCTATATTAAGCATTATTTTACGTATTGGTAATTCAAAAGACGAAGAGTGGATTAAAGGCGCTTACAGAGCAACGGTAGCTTTAGCTGGAAATTCATTTTTCTCTAGGTTATTCACGAGTGCTGAGAATTTGACGCTTGGCAAAACAATATATAAAGTTTGTATAAATAAGAACAAAGAAGATTGGAGTAATATATATTTTGAAGATACTTCCAACTGGTATATTTCATCAAAAGACACTTTATCAGAGGCTAAGAGTGCAGATGATTTAACAAGTGTATCCGTTACCAATTCTTCTGAAAATGCTAGTAAAATGAAATATAACGGAGACTGGTACGGAAAATACTTATACAAGCTTCCGAATTAACCTTGTCATTTGCGCAAGGTTTCCTACTCCATAAAAACACCCCGCTCCCATTCTGCTTGCTTTTTTGCATTTGCAAGCGTACGGGGGCGGGGCTTTTTATAGCGCGGTTTGCTGTTCTTTTGCGTGCAGCCCTTGCGGGGCGGTTACATTGTGGCGTAGATGGCGACACATTTGGGCTGGATGTGCACGGTGGAGCCGCCGCCAAGCTTTTGGTCGCTGGTTGGCTTCTGGCTTAGGTCGCAAAAGCGGCGACCGTCAGTAACAAGCGCCCAGTCGTCCTTGCCGGGAAGCTCGCAAGTTATTTCCGCACATTCGGGGTTTGCGACCACGAGAATTTTTTTCCATGTGTCCTTGCATCGTGCGCCGTTAAGCTCCCATGCTATGACGGATTCTGCAAGGTTCGCCTTTTTATTGTCTATAAACCGCAGTGCGTCGTTTGTCTGTGCCGCCGTTGCAAGCCGGAACGCCGGATGCGCCTTTCGCACGGCAATAAGATTCCTTACGTATTCAACAACGTCCTGTTTTAAAATGGAACGCTGCCAGTCAAGCGCGTTTATTTGGTCGCATACGTTGTAGGTGTTGCGGCAAAAGCGGCGCTCGCCGTTGTCAGAGGTTGCAACGTCGTAGATGACCGGATTTTTTGCGATGATTTCCGCAGGAATTTCTTTTGTGCGGCAGAATTCCATTCCGGCATGAAGAATAGGGTAACCTTGGCTTAGAAGAACGAGCGAGATTGCCATTTTTTGCAGCTGGTCGCGCCATTCTTCCGGCTGGTTCTGTTCCACCATGAACAGTTTGTCGTAGCAGGTCATGTTATCGTGGATTTCGGTATAGTTTACGCTGACCCACGTCTTAAGGCTCCACGGATTGGGATTTGCCGTTCCTTCTACCTTGTCATTGTGAACCTGACTATGTTTTGTAGCGCCCACAATACCGAATTTTACGGCTTCGCGGCGGCTTCCGTTGTGAACGTAGCCCGGCATTTTGTCATCAAAGACAGGTCCCTTGATTGCGCAGCGCACTGCATCGTTAAAAAAGCCTATTTCCGGCATTTTTGCGGCGTTCACCTGACTTGCGCCAAGCATTTTTCCGGCGCGGTACATGTCCCAGCCTTCGCCGTAGATAAGAACGTCGTGCTTGATTTTACGCAGCGCCGTACGGATTGCGTTCATCGTTTCGGTGTCATGCAAGCCCATAAGGTCAAAGCGGAAGCCGCACAGCTTGTATTCCCTAAGCCAGAAGCTGAGCGTGTCTATCATGTATTTGCGGAACATCTCGCGCTCGCTGGCGGTGTCCTCTCCTGCGCCGGAATAGCCTTCCACGCGGAAAAAGTAACCCGGAACGCTTGTTCCTAGAGCTTGATGCAGTCCGTCGTTCACATGATTGTACACAACGTCCATGATGATTCCGATTCCTGCCCTTGCGTATGACTGAACCATCGTCTTGAATTCCTTTATGCGCACGGCACCGTCAAACGGATTTGTGGAATAGGAGCCTTCAAGGCAGGCGTAGTTCTGCGGGTCGTAACCCCAGTTGAACGCGCCGAACGTTATTCGGTTCTTTACTTCCTCTTTGGTTACATTTGCTTCGTTCACGGAGCGGAAGTCAAAAATGGGGAGCAGCTGAACATGGGTTACGCCAAGGCTTTTGATGTAGTCAAAGCCGGTGGGGTTGCCGTGCAGGGAGGTTCCTTCGGTTGCCGCGCCCAAAAACGTCCTGCGAAGGTTTTCTGGTCCGTTCCATGACGGCGACGAGGTTATGTCGGCAACGTGGGCTTCGTAGGCAATAACGTCGGAGGGCGTTTTTATTACCGGTGCGGCGCATTTTTGCCAGCCGGACGGGTTCGTGCGCTCCAAATCAACTACCATGGAGCGGTTGCCGTTTACGCCGCATGCCTTTGCGTATGGGTCTGCGGAGCTTTGTTCCACTCCGTGAACAAGTACGGTGTACAGATAATAGACTCCGTGCAGGTCGCCTTTTTCCTCTGCTTCCCAAACGCCGTTTGCGCGCAGTCGCAGTGCGAGCGTCTTGTATGCGGCGGAATTTTCACCGTCCTTGTACAGGTGCAGGCTGACCGCTTTGGCGGTTGGCGCCCACAGCCGGAATACCGTCTTATGCTTTGAATAAATGGCGCCCAGCTCGATGTTCGTAAGGTAGTTCCGCTTGAAGTCGGCGGAATCAAAGTACCATTCAAGGGCGGCGGTGTTTTCTCCGCCGCTGGTGCGGCTTTGCATTCTGCCGGAACGGATAAGGTTCTGCAAGTAATTTTCAATATGCTCCGCGCCACAGAATTCGTTGTCAAGCTTGTGCGGGGCAAAGCCCTTAGTGAGCCATTTTGCAGGAACGCCGAATTTTTCTGCAATCAGCGCCTTGTGATTTTCTGAAACGGCAGGCGTGTCTACCTCAATTTTTGCATTGGGAGAAAGGCTCGTTCCGCACACGCTCAGCGTGTAGTCTGGCTCGGAGTTCTTGGGGCAGACCCATTCCAGCTTGCTCTTGTAGACCTTGCCGAGCCGCTTAATCTGAATGTCCATGTGCCAGCCGTTACCAAACGGAACGGAGACGCTAAGCTCGTTCAGGCTGGCGGGCAGGCAGGGTGCAAAATGCACTTCCTTTTTAAGAAGCGCTGGGCGGAAGCCGGCTACGTCCTGAAACAGGTTCCGCACGAATTCTGCAACGCTCCATGCCTGACTGAATGTGCCGGACAACTTGGGGTTCCCGTATTCGTCCGTCCGCGCGTGAATGTTTTCGCTTAATGAGCCAACGCAGCCTGCGTCAAGAATCATCTTTGCTTCGTTCCGCAGGATTGCCGAGGCAAAATCCGGCAGAACACCCTGAGAATTCTGCGCTTCGCTGGTTATGTACGCGCCGGTGTTCCATTCCCATATTGTTCCGTTGTGATATGCCGCGTCCTTGTGGTACCATTCGGGATTTTCATGCTCAGGGTGGAACAGTGGGTCTTCTGGGCTAAGACTGAACAGTCCGAACGGGCTTACCAGCTCGCGGCGAACGTTCTGCAGCACATGGGAAGCGATTTGTGTTCCGATGAACAGGTTGCGTCCGTCGTGTGCGTCGGTTTTGCCGGCGCGCAGGGCGCTTGCCTTAACTTCCGGGGCGCTAAGCTCTTCTTCCTTGTCCAAAATGGAAGGAACCATAATCGTAAAAAGCTGATTCGGGCGCACGCGCATGTCCTTTGCCCATTCGCCGTAGCCGCCTTCCGGCAGGCGGTCTGCCAGCGCGTTACAGTCCGCGTTCCAGAAAAATTCTATAAAGGACTTTTTTACGTTTTTGGCGAGCGCGGCGTATTTTTGTGCCTTCTCGTGGTTTCCAAAATGATTCTCAATCTTTTCGCCTATTTTGAGCGCTGTAAACCAAAGCGCCTGCACGTCGTTTGCACGGTTGCCGCGTGGCGAAAGCGGTTCTTTTCCGGCAATGCGTGCGTCCATCCATGTGTCGGCATCTCCGTGCATTAAGAAGCCGTGGTCGTCGCACCTCATGCAGTCTGCGTCAAGCGCGGTTTCTACCGTCTTGCGAAGCTGTTCCAGAATGGCTGTGTCGCCGGAATACTGCACGTATTCCCATAAAGCGCGGATAAACCATAGGGTTCCGTCGGCGGTGTTATAGATAACGTCGTTTGCGTTGCGGTAGCGGTTCGGAATGCGTCCGTAAGAAACGCTCCCTTGATAAATGTCCTGAAATCCGGCAAAGCCCAAAAGCACGTCCTTTGCCTCGTCAAAGCAGCCGCTTGCAAGCAGCGTTCCGCACAGCGAAATAAAAGTGTCGCGTCCCCAGTTGTCGCGGAACCACGGAAGTCCCGCCCAAATGCCGCGGTGCTCGCTGCCTTGATCCTTTGTGGCAAGCATCCATGCGCTGAACCGCGCCCAAACAACCGCTTCGTTGAATTTTTTGTCGCCGCAGTCAAAGCTGGCGTTGGCAATAAAATCGTTTATAACGGCTTTGTGGCGCTCTATGCCTTTTTCTTTTACAAGACGGAACGCCTTTTCTATGGCGGTGGCTTCGTCGGCTTCAAAAACGACGTACCAGCCTGTGTTTTCAAACGCTTTGTCAGAAATGCCAAGGGATTTTCCGTCGGCAACGATAAGCTCAAGGTCGTCATCGTTGACTGCATGATAAAAATCAAAGTCGGCGGCAATTGCAATTCCCGTGTCGGAAGAAAGAACGGTTACGTCGTCTTTTTTTTGCGAATGCCAGTTCGGCACGGCGCGCACCTCAACCGTCTCGTATTCAACTTGTGCGTCCTCCAAGCCGGACTCGCTGTTCTGAATGCGCTGCTCTATCGTTTTTACCGGAACCGCGCCAATTAATCCTGCGTTGCGGTCAGAGGCAATGTAAAACGCCTGCTCGTCCACCAAAAGCGAGACGTCAAGACTGGATTTTTCAAAAACAGCGCGGAAGCCCTGCGGGTACACGCGCACGCTCTGTGCTTCAAGCAGGCTGTGTCCCTGGCACGAAAATCCCCGGAAATACTGTACGTTCCCCCGGTGATAGCCGTTTTCTTTTGCATCCGAACCAAAAAAATATTCAAAATAACCGTCTTTTCTGTCTGTGTAGGCGGCGCGTCTGTTAGCGCCATTCGTGATTTTTATATGCATATAATTCTAGGATACTCTATAGAAAATAAATCTGCAAATAAAATCCACGCGAATTTTATCAAAATGTCGTACAAAATGTACTACTAGTTTTAGGAGGAAATTTTATGGATATGCCTTTTGTTTGAATATATCCTGCAAAAATTTTAAAAATTTGCACAGTGTACACTGTGCAAAGGGGGTTGAAAAACCCCTTTAACCGAAGCCTGCTGACGCGGCTTCGGTTAAAAATTTTGTGTAATTCTTAGGAGGTTTTTATGGCAAATTCAAGTAACAAGCCTGTTGCCGTTCCGCCACATGCGCCGCCGGCAAATCCTAACTGGCCAAGCCGTACTGGAAATCCGTCCGGCGGAAACAGAGGTAATGGCGCGTCAAATTCTGGCAAAAAGTAGGCTGTAACAAACAAAATGAGCAGATAGTTGACAGAATATGCTTCCTATCTGCTCTTCATTAAAAAATTAGAATATGGATTTTACCATGAAAAAATTGTTAATTGGAATTGTATGTGCGGCGGCACTTTTGGTTTGCGGGTGTGATAATGACGATGATGACTATTACAATTCTGCTTATCTTGAATTCCCCACTTACTCTAATATAACTGCCATTGTAGAAAATGTGGGAACGTTTGAGAATATTCGTGGAACAGAAACATATTTCTATGATGTAAGTTACACTGCAGAAAATATAGACTGCTACATAAGCTGGAATACGTGTTACTCAGATGCAAGTTATACAACAAAAGTTACGAAAATCAAAAGCGGCATTACGGTGTATGTAAAAGAATCAGATGTGTCATTATATAGTTGGTCAAAGTTACCTGTTTACTTATATGACAAAGATGAGAATTTAATAAACACATATATTTCGAAGTATAATTATAAAGGTATTCTCCCAGAATTTACAGATGTTGCCGACAACACGCACTATGTAAAAAAATTATACACAGACAAGAACCTGTCAAAAGAAGTCGAATACCCACTTTACCCACATGCCGCAGAATTTCAAGGAGTCAATTTGTATGCAGAGCAATTTGAATGTAGCGACAAACGTTACTTTTCAACCTACGAGGAATACGAGGACAAGTATCTTTATTTAAATGATTCTATAGAAAGCGGTCTGGAAACCCTTTTACAATCCCTCTTTTTTCAAAGATAAAAATCTTAGGATATTATTTTACCTCCTACACTATATATTCAATAACATTAGGTTCATTAAAAAAGATAAGCATTCCTAATGGGTACACAGAAATTTCTCGCTACGCTTTCCAAAAAAACTCTTCACTAGAAAGCATCAATATACCTGGCTCAATAAGCAATATTTGCCAGGAGGCATTTGATAAGTGCTATTCATTAAAAACAATCAACTATGCGGGTACAATTGCAAGTTTTAAAAATGACATTAAATTTTATATGAGCCTTTCTCGTACATACAATTTTCTTCAAAGTGGTACTCCTGAGACTGTTTACTATAATATAAGTTTAAAAGAATCCGAAGATTACTTGTCAAAGAGAGAACAAGCGGTCGTTGGATATTACACATATAGCAACTGCAAAAATCTTTCTCTCCCCACAGGCATAACCGTACACTGCACCGACGGGGATTTGGAGCTGTAATGTAAGGAGTGTCTGGTGGAAAAGCCTGTAGAAGAAGAAAAGAAAAACAAACCAAAGTTGAATATCGCCGTATTTTTTGATGCGGAAAACATAACTGCTAAGTTCGTTCAGTCTGTGTATAATATCGTCCGGCAGGAATACAATATCGTGATTTTGCGGGCATATGCGGACTGGTCGCTTCCCACAAGGTATTGTTCGCCGATGACGCTTGCGTATTTTTCTGCGAACGCGGCTATTGACTTGCGGTTTCTTGTTGCCGAGGACTTTACTTCTACCGAACGAAATTTTCATCGGAATTGGAAACTACGTTTTGCGGGTTTGCATTCTCGTTGAAGAGTTTTGACGGGCTGATTTTCGGCACATTCGCAATCAAGTCAATCACGTCGGGTTTAAGGCAGTTTTCTAAATTAAGGGAAATTAGGGGGAAATTTCCCCTATTTTATTGCCATTCCCCGCGCCAAATGTCAATTCCACTACAAACTTGGCTCTGTTCAGCGGAAAGTTTGCACTAGGAGTCTTGCTGTTTGCGTTTCTGGCGTTTTTCCCGCAATTGGGAAATCAGCGCCATAATCGGCTCGCGTTCGTAGTCGGGGAGCGCGTCCAGGTCTTGCAGGGTTTTGGCGTATTTGTGGTAATTGCGCAGGGCGGAAAACTGCTGGCTTTCGGGATTTTGCGCGGAATCTGCGCCGGAAACAAGATATTCAACGGAAACGCCCAGAATCCGCGCGATTTTTACGGCGGTGTCGGCAGACGGCGAGGAGCCGTTTTGAATGCCCTTACCGATGTTTGATGCCGCAATCCCTGCCTGTTCAGCCAATGCCTTGTTCGTCATTCCCAAAAAATCAAGTTCAACAGCAACGTTATCCCAAAAAGCCATACCAATAGAATTGTAGATTTTTTGCTATTTTTCATTTTTATGAATAAACTACTATCAGTAAACCTCCCCCCAG
>CAKZZR010000251.1 GCA_937885475.1 uncultured Treponema sp. | reverse complement strand
GCAAGGATCTTAACTTTTAAAAAGACTTTTCTAAGTTAATTGGACAGCAATGATCGATTTTCTTTGCGTAAGTGATAACGACAGCCGAGACCTTTTCGCCGTCACCGAACGATTCCGCAACCGTCGCGACTTTTTTGATTCCCTTTTCGGCGGAAACAGATTTCGCCGCTGAAAACGCAAGAACCGCGCACAAGGCACAAGCCGCCGTCATAATCAGTTTTTTTGTATTCATATTTGAACCTCCTGTCTCATTTTCCGTTGATTTATTTCGCGCTCAAAAATGCAAACACTTGTGCTAGATTTTCGTCCGTGTAGAACGCGCTGTCCATGTGTTTTGCGCCCTCAATCGTGCTGAAATGTACCTTTTCGTTTCCGATGACGGAAGGCAGTCGCTCAGCAAGATTTTTCGACTGTGTGTAAGGAACACTCAGGTCGCCCGTGCCCGCCTGAATCCACACTTTGATGTTGCTTGGAATCGCATTTTTGTAGCTTTCCCAGTAAGTTCGGTAAGTCTCCGCTTTGTTCGCGCCAACCGCCTGACCAAGATACTTGCTCTCAAAGGAATTTTCGCCTGAATATTTCGTGCCTTCTTTTCCGAGCGCGGCAAATTCTGAATCCATCGTGTAGAACTCAATCGGTCCGTAAAAATCGACCGCCGCCTTCACCGCAGAAGAAACGCCCGCATTGTCCGTGGCTTCAGTCACTACATCTCCGTTCAGCTCAGTGACTGTCGGAGTGAGTGCGGTCATCACGGCGAGATATGCGCCTGCGCTTTCGCCCCAAATGGTGATGTCGTTCGCATTCAATTTGTAGCGGTCAGCATTCGCTCGGATAAAACGAATCGCCGCTTTCACATCGGAAAGCGCACCAGGAAATTGAGCCTCGCCAGACTTTCGGTAATCAATCGAAACGACCGCATAGCCGTGTGCCACCGCGTACTGTGCCGCCGGCTCAATCACCTTCATCTTCTGATTTTGGAACGCAAAACCACCGCCATGCACGAGCGCAATCACGGGGAAGCTTCCGTTTCCTCTCGGAATGTAGATGTCGCAGACCTGTGAATCTGATTGCGATGCGTATTTCACATTCTCGAAAACCTCAGCCGCTTCCGTTTTAAACAATTCTGTCACAGGCTTCATAGCATCGTTCGCCCATGCGCCACCTGTTCCCGTTGCGCCCTCTGCGCTTGGCTTTGTGCCCGCCGCCTCTTTTGTGGAAGCACAGCCCGAAATCAAAATCGCCGTGCCCAAAAGTGCCGTCATTCCAATAGCAACATGTGTTTTTTTCATACAAATCTCCTTGAAAAAAGATAAAAGAAAAAGCCGCACGCTCATAAGTAAACTGGACTTATGCCGTGCGGCTGCTCGTTATGATTTAAATGTAATGCGATGAATCAGAAAAATCAACACGAAATTCGATAAACTTGTGTTATAATTTTGATGCCGTGATTTTTTGGGAACTTTATACAGGTATGATGCACTCTTCCTCATAAAAAGGAATCAGACCGTCGTGTGTGAGGAATTTCATATTCTCGGATTTTGCCTGACAGATAAGCATTCGGTCGAACGGGTCTTTGTGCGGCTTTTTCGCATTTTCGGAATAATGCAATGTTTTCAGCAAGAAAATATGTTCTGACTTCAACGGCATAAAAATCATATCGGAAACACGGCACAATTCGTCAAGGCGGTTGCTTGAAAAAGGGAAATCGTCAGGGCGAACCAAGCATTTTATTTCCGATTCCCAAATGCTTACTGGGCTGTAATAAACCGTGTTGTTTTTGTCTTCAATCAGGTTGCGTGCTTTGTCTGAAAGCCTTTTGTCATTTGTATGAATCCATGCCAAAATATGCGTATCAAGAAGAATCCTCATATTACACTCCAAACATTTCTGCTATTTCATCATCACCAAGATTAATATCATCGGGATATTTGAATTCCCCTTTTGCAAGCCCAAAAATTGGATGCCCCGACGGTTTTCTTTCCGTGGTTTCGGCTGGCGCGGATTTCGGAAGAGTCAAAAGCAAATCCAAAAATGACGAGACTTGCTCAAAATATTGTTCGGGAACCGTCTTCAATTTCTTTTCTAAAACTTCGTATGACATGGCGACCTCCTGCACAAATCAGTATAGCACAAAAGTTTGTGTTTGTCGTATAAAAATATCGTGCAGATTGTCTGCATTTAAACTTGTGTGGTATTCAAGGTATGAGTTCTACAGTCCGTTGATTGCGCTGTCGAGCCACGTATAGCGAGCGTTGCACCAGTCAAGCATGTAATCCACTTCGCTCTGATACGTGGTGCGGTCGGCATATCCTGCGGCATTCGGCCAGACATATTTGCCGAGTATGTTCCATTTTGCGAAGTTGTATTCCGCTGAAATCGAAATACTATCCGCAAGAGCGGGAAGCTGGCTGTTCACTGCCACATATATATCTGACTTCTTTTCATTCCAGCGAGATTTTACCTTTGCCACAAACTCGGGGTCTTTGACAAGGCGCGCAATCCATTTTGCACTTTTAATCCACCAGCCTGTGGGATTGTCGCAGTTATTGTAATTTATGTTTCCAAATCCGATGTCAAAATCCCAGTTCGGACCTAAATGTAATGTGCCGTCGCTTGGGTCGTAATAGATATAAACAGATGAAAAGAATATCGCATCATTGTTCTTCGCGAATTCATTGGCAATAAACCAGTCGATTGCCGCATCCTCGTCAATGTATTTTCGCCAGCCGCTTTCTGCATCGTTAAAATTTTCTCCGTAGAGTACATCTTCTGCATTCTGTACGAGCGTCTGTACATGCGATTGAATTTCAGATGAAACTTCATCGGGGTCTTTGAGCGTAAACGGTTTTCCGCCATATGTGGTGGAAAAATAAAAATCGGCATCTTTTCGGGCATCAACTTCAAGAATGAATCCGCCGTCATACAAATCCTTTACCCCATCACCGTTTGCGTCAGTGACCTTGCTTTCTTTCCCGCTCGCAAGATAGTCTTCAACATCGGCAATGTCCTGCGTTTCTATGCGCCCGTTAGAAAGCGTGATTTTTTCACAGAAAATGTAATTTCCCTGATATTCGCCGTTCACCACAACATCGACAGGGAAAAATGACGGATTCCACCCTGCATTAAATAATTCCGTTCCCAAAACCGACGCGAATTTGTTACGCAAGAGAGATTTGTCTGAGTAATTTGCTATGATGCACCATTTCTTCGCCGATGGACGACCAAAGAACGACTGTTTTGAATCAAACTTGATGTTATAGCCTTTTTTGGGCATTCCCCATGAGGAGTTTCCGCGACCTTTAATTCCTTCCTTCGCCTTACTGAATGTATATGAAAAATCGCCATACTCTTGCGAAATCAATTTCATTGAACCAAGAACATAAGCATCGCGTGTAATTGCGCTCGTTGCAACATTTGTGTCCAAATACAATGTTGGCAGCCCCGTGCATGCCACGCTCACCACATCGGAAATCGTCGCGGCGGATTCAATAGTGTCGTTTTCACCAGCGGGGAGAATCGCGGTCGCCACGCAGTAGAAATAGGAGATGCCCTTCTCCGTGAATGCGGGCGTTATCAGCGTTGCTGAATTTGCGTTTTCCATGAGCGTTCCGCTTGCCGCCGTGCCGTCCGCGCTTTTGTACCAACGGTATGACACATTATAGCCAGCCGCATCCGCCGTACACGAAAGCGTGATGCTCTGATTGTACGGAGCAACACTCATCTTTGGCGGCTGTTCGGTGAAAGTTGGGGCGGAATTTTTCAGGTAGGCAGTTGTGAGCCATGCCGTTGCGCTTGTAACGCTTGCGCTTTTTGTTCCTCCGTCACCGTTGTCCTCAATAGTATTTGTGATAACACAATAGTAGCCCGTTTTACCGACTTTGCTTTCAGTGAGCCGAAGTTTTGATTCCGCTGCGCCTTCAATTGCCGTTCCTTCGCTCTCTCCTTCCAAAACCGAATACCACTGATAGGTCAAAATCCCCTCGTCTGCCGTGTACGCGCCCACCGAAAAGACATGAATCGCAGGGATAATCGCCTCTGCGTCGGCTGGCTGGGAGGTGATTACGGGCATGTTTGCGTTGACTACATCTTTTGAGACAATCGCCGCATTCGTTTTTATGCTCGCACTTTTTGTTCCGCCGTCACCGTTGTCCTCAATCGTGTTCGTGACGACGCAGTAGTAGAATCCCAGCGTATCTGCCCCAATCGTGCTTTTGTAGCTTGATTCGCTCGCGCCTTCAAGGGCGGTCGCTTCCCCGTCCTCGCTTGCTGAAAAATACCACTGGTACGAGAGCGTTCCGCCGTCAGAGGAATATGCAATGACGGAGAGCGAGAATTCCGCACCGAAGTCAGCGGTCACATTAGCTGGGTGCTGAGCCAAAACCGGCTCCTTCGCATTAATCCACTCTGAGACCGTGTAGGTGATTCTCGGCGAAATGACCGAACGCTTGCTTGAGCCGAGTTTGTTCGTAATCACGCAATAATAATAGAAGATTCCGACACTTTGCGTTTGCGGTGTAAAACGTGCGTCCGTTGCGTCAGAAATCGCCGTGCCCTCAGCAATTTTTGATTCGGCGGCGTACCACTGATACGATAGCGTTCCCTTGTCGGAGACCGAAACACCCACCGAAAGTTCCTTCGCAATGTTCAGCACGGTGGAGACATCGCCTGAAATCGACGTGATAGTAGGAATCTGCGCGTCCGGGTCAGAATCAACGGAAGACGAGCAGGAGCTAAGACTAAAAAACGGAAGCAGAATCAAAAAGATGAAGCTCAGATTCTTCAAAAGCGATTTTGGATTCATGGTAAAATCTCCTTGCACCGTAATTTCAACTGTTTTATATGAAATTACGAAGCAAACAAAGTCATTTTCACTTTATTTATACAGTAGATTTTACTTTATTTCAAGAATTTTATAAGGATATACAGTTTTATTTCTGTTTTTAGCGCAAGGAAAAGCACCATAATCATTTTATGACACTACAGGAAATTTTCATTCATAACCTGCGTTATTTCAGAAAGCAAAACGGTATGACACAGAATGATTTGACCCTTGCGCTCAACAAAGGCTACAATTATATAAACGGAATTGAGCAGGGGCGTTCTTTTCCTGCACCAAATGTAATAGAAGAAATCGCGAAAATCTTAAAAATCCGAGCCGTACAATTGTTCGATGAAAATGCGACTCCTCAAACTTCGATTCTTTCCGACCGGAACAAATTTATTTCTGACCTTGCGGACAAAGTGTATGAGCGAATGAAAACCGATATGCGGGAAAATCTTTCAGATACGCTCTCCGAACTGATATAAAAAGGGCGGCTCCATTTAGGTTGTCCAAGAAGTCGCCCTTTGGTTTCAGAACTCTTTTTGTACCGTTGGTAAGGCTTGCTCCCAGATGCTTGCCATGTATTTGTAACCGTCCTGGTTGGGGTGGATACCGTCCTTGCACATGAGCGTGCGGTAGTCAGGTGCGCAAAGCATTGCCTTTCGCATGTCCACAAGCTGTACGTCATGCGCGTGGGCGTATTTCACAAGGCTCAGATTGTACAGCTCGTGATTGCGGTATGGGCGCAGTGGGTCGCCCTTACATACGTTCAGCACCGCTTCCTTGTTCTGTCCTTCCGAAATATGCTCGAACCACCAGTCTGCAACCAGCGGCGGCATGGTCATGATGAGCGGTGTTATTTTTGCGTCGCGGCATTTTTGTACCGCCTCGTCCGTCATGCGCATAAAGTCCGCAAGCGCTGTTCGTGGCTCATGCTGTGCCTCTGGCGCGGCGCTTACCGCGGTCCAGTCGTAGTCGCAGTCGTTGCCCCCCGACTCAATGATGGCAAGGTCGCCGACGATTCCCTTTTCTATATCTTTTGTCAGGCGGCGGAGCGTCTTTGTCATGATGCTTCCAAAAACGCTCTGATTGTTCAGTTCAAAGCCCAGCGTACGGCTTGCAATCACAAGGCTGCTTTCTTCTATTATATCAAAAAGGTGTCCGGTTCCCATGCCGGTCACTGCCCCCTTCAATATTGAGTCTCCGTACGCGCTTATTTTTTGTATTCCGTTCTGCATGATGCCTCCAGATGCCGCTTGCCTACAGCTCGTATTCTTCTCCGTATTTTATGGTGGTTACGTTTGGATAACCGTGGTCGTTCAGGTACTTCGTAAAGAATTCCTGCGCGTCCTTTTCTCCGTGAACAAGGAATATGTTCTTAAGCCGGCTTGTGTCTATGCTGTCAAGCCACGCGGTCATTTCCGTGTAGTCGGCATGGGCGCTGAACGCGTTAATCTGCTCAATCTTTGCCTTAACTTGGTATACGTCGCCCAAAATGTTCACTTCCTTTGCGCCGTCGCGGATTTTTCGCCCCAGCGTATTTTCGGACATATACCCTACGATGAGCACGGTGTTCCGCTCGTTTCCAATCTCGTTTGCAAGGTGATACAGGACGCGGCCGGCTTCGCACATGCCGTCTGCCGAGATGATAATCATTGGGCCTTCTTTTTGGTTCAGCGCCTTTGACTCTTCCACGCTGTTGGTGTATGTAAGCGAGCCGAATCCAAACGGATTTTTGTGATGCTTAAGGAATGCCTCGTTTACGCTTTCGTCGTAGCATTCCGGATGAACGCGGAACACGCTGGTTGCGTTTGAAGCCATAGGCGAGTCCACGTAAATTGGAATGACGGGAATTTTCTTTTTGTCTGTAAGAAGATGAAGGTAGAACACCAGCTCCTGGGCGCGCTCAATGGCGAACGACGGAATGATAATCTTGCCCTTCTTTGCGCAAGCATCTCGAACTACGCGTTCCAGCTCCTTAAGGGCAAATTCCCTGTCCTCGTGCTTGCGGTTTCCGTAGGTTGATTCCATGACGATATAGTCCGGCGCGGGAACGTTTACTGCCGGCGGACGGATAATCGGCTTTTCCTTGCGTCCAAGGTCACCGGTAAAAAGAATTCGCGTCTCGTTTTCTCCTGTGGAATGCAGGTACGGCACGTTCAGACCGTGATGCCAGCCGCGGATTGAAATGCTTGCAAGCGACGAGCCAAGAATGTGTCCCGCATCAAATAGCTCCAGCTGAACGTCGGGCGAAATGTACATCTTGCGGTTGTATGAAAGGCAGACAATCTGATTTGCGGTCTTTATGCAGTCCTCCTCGTCAAAAAGCGGCTTCCAGCTGAATTTCTCGCCTTTTTTTGCCGCCTGCTTCGCAAGGAATTCCGCGTCGTGCGCCTGAATGCGCGCGCTGTCCATCATAACAAGGTTTGCAATGTCGCGCGTGGCGGGCGTTGCATAGATATTTCCGTTGAAGCCCTTTTTGTTCAGAACCGGAAGCAGTCCGCAGTGGTCGTAGTGACCATGTGTAAGAATGACGGCTTCCAGTTTTTGCGCGTCTATGTCAAAGTCTCGGTTTTTTTCGTCAGAAAGCTTTCGCTTGCCCTGAAAAGCGCCGCAGTCGACCATAAACTGCCGTCCGTCGATTTCAAAAATGTGCTTTGAGCCGGTAACTTCTTCTGCCGCCCCAAGAGAGTACAATTTTATAGCCATAATGCGCCTCCTGAACGAAAAAATGCACTGATTTACTAGTAATTTTATCATGAGATTGTTAATTCTCAAGAAAATTATGTGTTTACAATGCTTTTGACGCTCATAAAATGAAAAAAATCTACTTATTTAGGAAAATGATTGTCATTTTTTTTTTTTAGGATTATACTACTTTCAATCAGAGAATAATGATTTATTAATGTTAGGAGGATGTGATGTCACTTAAAAAGACTTTTTCAAAAGATAAATCAAAATGTAGCGTAACATTTACAGTTTCTGCAGAGGCTGCGCAGGGTGCAAAGACCGTTAATATTGCTGGTGATTTCAATAGTTGGAGCAGCACGGACACACCGCTTAAGAAGGGAAAGGACGGTTCTTTTTCTGTAAAACTTGACCTTGATGTGGACAAGGAATATCAGTTCCGTTATCTTCTTGATGGCTACAAATGGGAAAATGACTGGAAGGCAGACAAGTATATTCCGGCACCGTACTCAAATGCAGACAACTCTGTTGTTGTAACAAAACCTGCTAAAAAATAAGGTTTGAGCCTATAAAAGGGGCTACCCGCTTAGGGTAGCCCTTATTCATTTTTAAGTTTTTTGCTTACGAAGATTATTGCATTCGCTGCAAGCCGTGGTTGTGCTTATTTTTTAAGGTTCTGATTGAGTGCGTCAAAATCTTCCTTGGTAAAAAATCTGCGCTCAATAAAGAACTGCTTCATTTCCTGCTGTAAATCCTGCACTTCAGAAAGCGGTTTTCCCAGCATTTGCTCAAATGAATATTGAAGCAAGCGGTGGTCTCGCACCTCTTGAATTCCCGTTTCGTTCGTCTTTTGGTAGTCGGCGGCAATGTCGTTCCAGCTGGCTCCGCACAGCGCGGCAAGCACTGCACAAACAACGCCGGTTCTGTCGCTGCCAAGGCGGCAATGCACATAGTAGGGCGCTGGGTGCGTGTTTATAAAGCGCACGATGTCTCCAATCATGTTGCCAAAGTCGCGCCCGGAGGACTGGTAGTACACCGTGTTGTATTTTGTGTCGGTAAAAAACTGGTTTCCCTTGCGGCGGATGTCTCCAATGTATACGGAAATGGTCTCCTTTGAAGGGTCAACGGTTTCATCGCCGGAAAGCGTGATAATCGACTGAATGCCGTTTTCTTTTATAAGCTGGCTGACGGCGGCAAGGCGCGGCTTTTCGGTGTCCAGCTCCAGGCGGGACGCTTTGTATGGATGATAGCCACGAAAAAGCTGCGTCGTTCCCGGTACGCGGCGGAAGTTTGCAAGCTGCGCCCTTTCTTCCGGGTTTTCAAGATTGAATTCCTTGAGCTTTTTTGCTTTTTTAAGGAGTGCTGCATTTGCAGCGGGTTCGGCGGGGTCGTCCTCGGGGAACAGAATAAGGTTGTTGCCGTCCATCTGGAAGCCCGCAATGTGCGAAACCGCTTTTGGCTCAAAGGTCTGGGTTTTGTAGCGCGTAAGTTCTTTTCCGCATACGGTCTCAATGTATTCAACGTCGGCAATTATCATGAATTTGAATTCCGGAAAGCCGGAATTTCCTGGAATTTTTATGTCGTCGGCAGGGCATTCCAAAACCCACAGGCTGTCCTTGAGTTTTGCAAGCTCCCAGTTGGAATTCTTTTTTGACCAGCCGTTAAAGCTGCCCTCTACAAAAACGCGCTTTGGCTTCTTGATTTTCCATGTGTCGGGATTGAATACGAAGGCAACTGTTTCTCCTCCGTTGATAATTTGGTACCCCAACTGTCGGTTGTATTTGTCGGCCTTAAGTTCCTGCTGAACGGAAGCGCGGTATGGTTCCTTTGATTTTGCGCTCAGAGAGCTAAAGCATAGCGCCATTGCTAAAATCACAGCAATTTTTTTTACATTCACGATTATTCCTCCACGTTTTACTACTATAACATACAAACGATGAATTTGTTACTATGCGCTTCATTCATTTTCTGGTTTATTTTTTTTTCAAGGCAAAGACATTATAAAAAGAAATGACAAAAAAATAGCTTTCAGTCGAAGTTCATCCTTCAAAACCGCATGCTAGCATGCTACACGCATTTTTGCCTTGGAACTTATTAACTTTGCCGCTTACGCGGCAGCAAAAATGAGTGTTTTTGAAGTCTGCAACTTCTCCTTAGCGCTATTTTTTTAAGCTGTCACTTTATAATGCATTTGTCTGGTTTATTTTTCTTCTTTAATGTACATTCGCGCTGTTCTTCGGTAGAATTGCAGTATGGAACAGTACAAGAAAGAATTCATTGATTTTATGGTTGAATGTGAGGTTTTGAAATTCGGGTCGTTTACGCTTAAAAGCGGACGGCAAAGTCCTTTTTTTATGAATGCCGGCGCATACGTTACCGGAAGCCAGCTTGCGCGTCTTGGAGAATACTACGCAAAGGCGATTCATGACAATTTTGGCGACGACTTTGACGTTCTTTTTGGCCCCGCCTACAAGGGCATTCCGCTTGCCACCGCATGCGTCATTGCGTATTCAAAGCTGTACGGCAAGGAAGTAAAATACTGCTCTGACCGCAAGGAAGAAAAGGATCACGGTGCGGACAAGGGAGCGCTGCTGGGCTACAAAATAAAGGACGGCGACCGCGTCGTTATCATCGAGGACGTTACCACCTCCGGAAAATCGATTGAGGAGACGTATCCTAAAATCAAGGCGCAGGAAACAACGCCTGGCGCAATCAAAATCGTGGGCGAAATCGTTTCGCTCAACCGTATGGAGCGCGCCGCAGACAGCACAAAAAGCGCCCTTGACGTGATTGCAGAAAAATACGGCTTTCCGGCGCGCGCAATTGTAAGCATGGCAGACGTTGTTGACGCGCTCTACACAAACGGCGACAAAAAAATCATCACCGACGACATAAAGACCGCAATCGACGCGTACTACAAAGAATACGGCGCGCAGTAGGCTATTATTGTAAAAACGCCGTTAAAACTATAAAATTATTGCAAAATTAAAACATACGAGGCTTTAATTATGGAAGAAATTCTTGATTTGCTCAGACAGAACGCTCGGCTTTCTGTAAAAGATATTGCTGCGATGACCAAAAAGACAGAAGAGGAAGTCGCCGCGATTATCAAAAAGCTTGAGGATGACGGAGTTATTCTGAAATATGCGGCAATCGTAAACCCAGAAAAAACCGGTGAGGATAAGGATGTTGTCCGTGCGGAAATTCAGCTTCAGGTTACGCCGGAACGCGAGCATGGCTTTGACGCGCTCGCAGACCGCATCTACCGCTTTCCGCAGGTAAAATCGCTGTTCCTTATGAGCGGCGGCTACGACTTCAAGGTTATCGTTGAAGGCGACTCGCTTCAGAATGTGGCGCTGTTTGTTTCCAGCAAGCTCGCCACGCTGGAGGGCGTGCGCTCAACAAAGACAAGTTTTATTTTAAAGACATACAAGGAAAACGACATTATCTACGTTCAGAGTGAACGAGACCGCCGCGAGGCTCAGGCTTAGCCGTTTTTTTTGTATAAGATGAATAGTCGATAATTGGAAAAATAGATACTATGAATACACGAGCAGATAGATTCAGTACCGCAATGATGGAAACGCCGCCCAGCGGAATCCGCAAATTTTTTGAGATGCTCATTGGTCATGACGATGTAATCTCGCTTTCTGTAGGCGAGCCGGATTTTCCTACGCCATGGGTTATGCGCGAGGAAGCGTTCTATCATCTTGAGAAGGGGCACACATCGTACACGTCAAACTGGGGCTTGATTGAGCTGCGTGAGGAAATTGCCAAGTACATGGAACGCTACGGCATGTATTACAATCCGCAGAACGAGATTCTTATTACGGTTGGCGCAAGTGAAGGCGTAGACGCATCGCTCCGCGCGATTTTGAATCCAGGCGATGAGATTATCGTTTGTCAGCCTTGCTATGTAAACTACACCCCGCTTGCAAAGCTTTGCGATGCCACGGTCATTCCCATTGACACAAGTGTAAACGGCTTTTATCCAACTGCTGAGCAGATAAAAAAGGCGATTACGCCAAAAACAAAGGCTATTATGATTTGTTCGCCAAACAATCCAACGGGAACGATGATTCCTGCCGACGAGCTAAAAAAAATCGCTCAGGTCATTGTTGAGAATCAGATTTGGTGCATCAGCGACGAGATTTACTGCGAGCTTGCGTATGACGGCTCAAAGCATGTTTCTATAGGCAGTTTTCCTGGCATGAAGGACTATACGATTGTGCTGAACGGCTTTTCAAAATCCTTTGCCATGACCGGCTGGCGAATCGGCTACATCGCTGCCCCCGCGGAAATGCTTGCGCAGGTCGTAAAGCTGCATGGCTACAACACAATCTGCGCGCCGATTTTCAGTCAGTATGCGGCGGTGGAAGGGCTTCGCAACGGCTGGAGCGACGTTGAAAAAATGCGCGTAAGCTACCAGCAGCGCCGCAATCTTATGTACAAGGCATTCTGCGACATGGGCTTGCCGGTACCAGAGCCGACCGGCGCGTTCTATATGTTCCCGGACATTACTTCAACAGGGCTTACCAGTGAGGAATTTGCCACGCAATTGTTCCAGAAGCACAACGTCGCTGTTGTTCCCGGAAGCGTGTTCGGAGCTGGCGGAGAAGGGCATATCCGCTGCTGCTATGCGACCGCCGTTGATAAAATCAAAATCGCGTTGGAGCGTATTCAGGAATTTGTTGAGGAACTTAGGTCAAAAAAATAAGATTGGAGAAATTTAATGGTTGGTATACTGATTGCAATTATTGCAGCCGCAGCGTTGCTTCTGCTTCTTATGATGCTTACAGGTCGAAAGAAGAGCATTTCGACTACCACCGGAAAAGGTGAAAAAAGGCGTAATAACAGCGCGATTATCAAGGAAGCTACAAAGCGGCTTGCGCATGACCCGCGCAATATTTCGGCGCTGACGGCGCTGGGCGACATCTATTACAATCAGCCGGATTATGCAAAGGCTCTTCCGCTGTATAAATCTTTGAGCGAGCAGTCTGGTCTTCATGCTGAAATTGACGAAAAAAACGCATATTTACGCTACGGCGTGTGCGCTTTCAAAACAGAAAAATACGACGAGTCGGGGGCCGCGCTTGCGACCGTGCTAAAAAAAGACCCGAATAACTACGAGGCGAACTTTTACATTGGAAAGGTTTTATATATAAAGAAGGAATATGAAAAAGCCATAGGCTGCATGAAGCGTGCTGCCGTTACAAATCCTGAGAATCCAGAGATTCATCAGATTCTGGCGTTCTCCATGTATCAGTCAAAGAAATTCCGCGAAAGCCTTCCGTACCTTAAGAAGGTGTGCGAGGAGCTTCCTGGAAACAAAGAGGCGCTTTTTTACATGGCTTCCGCAATGGAAGAGTCGGGAATGGCAGACAAAGCGCTTAAGATTTTCATGCATCTGCGTCCGGATCCACAGTTTGGCGCACAGGCATGTATTTCTGCGGGAACGTATCACAACAAGGTTCAGCAGAACGACAAGGCGATTCAGGATTACGAGATTGCCCTGAAGCTTGAGAATGTTCCGCCGGAAACAAAGGTTACGGTTCTGTACAAGCTTGCACAGACCTATATTGCCATGAACGGAATTGCAAAGGCGCTCGGCTATCTTAAGCAGATAAGCGTCATAAATCCAAGCTACCGCGACGTTCCGCAGCTTATAGCGCGCTATCAGGAACTTACGCAGAATGGAAACCTTCAGTCGTACCTTATGAGCGGAACGAGTGATTTTGTAGCGCTTTGCCGAAAATTCGTCGTGTGCTACCACAAGGACGCGTTCGTTAAGATAGAGGATCTTTCCGTCGCTTCTGAAAGCATAGAGATTCTTTGCTCCGTGCAGAGCGCCCGATGGGAAAACACAGAGCTGTTCCGCTTTTTCCGCAACACCGGCTCCACCGGCGAATTGTATGTACGAGATTTGCATTCAAAAATGCGCGACATCAAGTGCGACAAGGGCTTGTGTGTTTCGCCGGGTTCCTTTACCGAGGAAGCCAAGCGCTATGCGGAAGGTCGCCCGATTGACCTGATTGGAAAACAGCAGCTGGTTGCCGTACTCAAAAAAATTGACCTGATGAATTAGCTTTGGTTGAACGCGAGGGGCGTGGCAGTGCGCTCAGCCCTTCTGAATGATTACAAGATTCCGCTCGCGCCGCTCCTTTTGGGCGGCGTTTTGCGTTAGGAACGGAACGTCGAGCGGCACCACCTGATATTGTGGAACGAGGGAAGCAATTCCGTCCATTTCTGTCTGAATGCTGTCTGCTTTTGCCTTGTACGCAGCAAGACAGCCATTCTTTTTTGTAAGAGAAAGCAAGACCTGCGTCATTTTTTTATCCAGCGGGCGGAATGCGCGGAACGTGGTAATGTCAAAGGATTCAGGGGGAACCTTTTCGGCTTCTTTTTTGAGTACGCGCACGTTTTTTAAGCCAAGGATTGCGGCGCAGTTTTCAAGAAATGCGCAGCGCTTGTCCATGCGCTCAACAAGCACAAAATTAAGGTCTGGCAGCGCTGCCGCAAGGGGAATGCCGGGCAGCCCGCCGCCGGAGCCGATGTCGCCTATGACAAGCGGTTCTCCGTTCGTGGCTTCCGCGCACTTGTTCCTTCGCTGTTCTGCAAGATTCCTGATGCAGTCCGCGCCCGCGAGGCTGTCAAGAATGTGGTTCACCACGATTTCATCATAATCGCTGGTATTTGTAAGGTTGTACGCCGAGTTAAACAGGATTATTTCGCCGATGTAGACGTCCATTTTTTTTGCAAGTGCTTCCGCCTGCGCGGTCGCAAAGTGCAGCTTCTGTAGTCCGTCTTTTAAAGTCTGAGTGATTACCATGCTGAATTCCGTGATAGTGTGCTCGTGTCAGTCGCTTCCGATGTCCAAAAGCAAATCCATGCGAAAATCCGGGTCTGCGGAGCGCAGGAAAACAAGGTTCCCGGTCTTTTCTGCCTTGAGGTGTTCCTTTTTGGAAAGCTTGTAGAGGAACGAATTTTCGTTCGTTTTGTTCTGAATGACGGTCGGCTCCACATTAAAGCCGCTCGCCGTGCCGCAGTTGCCGTCCGCACGGAACAGAAGGTAGAAGGTTTCCTCGTTGCCGTCCGTTCCGTCCTGCGCCTTGCAGTCTCCGGTTAAAAGAAACGAACCGTCGTATTCCTTTTTGCTGAAGTACACGGTGCGGCAGGAATCCAAAAGGTTCTTGCCGTTTGCCGTAAAGCGCAGGATTTTTGCGTCTTTTTCTATTTTGGACGGAACGATTGCCGCCGCCTGATAGCTTGTTCCGCTGTTTTTTGTGCTTGCTGCGCCGTTAGTGTCATTCTGCTGGCTGAGTTTTTCGAGCCGCTGAATGACTTCCTTGAGCATTGTGTTTGAAGCGTTTGGTGCGTAGGAAGCGAGTGCGCTAGTTCCGTCCAAAAGCCCGTAGATTCCCGCGAACGAGCCACTGTTTCCCAGTTCAGAAACGTCGCTTGCGGTAAGGCGCGTGTCCGCAGCGCCAAAAAGCGAATTTATCTGGTTGGCGTACAGGCTTGTTACCGCCGCCTCCGTTTTTTTTGCGTTTTCGGTGGTGTCCGTTGTGGTTGCCGCGGATTCTGACTGCGGCTTTGTGTAGAGCTTTCCCGGAATGTAGAACGTGGAACCAAGTGTGGGCGCTGTAATGCGTGGCATTGCAGGACCGTCAGAAATGTTCGTTATGGACGGCATTTCTGGCATTTTCATCTGTGCAAAAAGGGCGGCGGGAACAATGCTCAGCAGGGCTATGGTCAGCCCGAACGGTTTACATATTTGCAAGACTTTCCTCCACAAATTCAAGGCGTTTAGAAAGTTGTTCTATTGTTTTTTCCAGACGGTTCTTTTCTTTTTCAAGCTTAGTGCGCGGGTCGTTTTCGCTCTGTTTTGCGCTCTGGGACTTTTGGCGCATCAGCTCGCGTACGGTAACGGGGCCTTTTCCGTCCAAAAATTCCTTCTCTACTTCGGCACGGTCGTCCTTTTTGCGCACTGATGCCACTATCTTCATGTTCTCAAAGCCGATTGCGGGATTCACTGGCACCGCGCCGACCTTTGTTATGTCCTTGGCGGTGTTGCGAGGAAGGCACAGAACGCGGTCAATGTAGTCCTCGTAGCGGATGTTTGACTGCTCGCAAAGCTCGTGCGCCTTCATCAAAAGTTTGCCGAATTCCTGCATCAGGCGACCGTTTGCCTCAAGGTATTCGCGGCGGATTTTTTCTGTCAGTTCCTTCAGTTCGGCGTTTGATTCCCATTCCAGCTTGTAGTAGCCCTTTTCCTCTGCAATCAAAAGCAGCTCGTTGAATTTTGCCCAGAATTGCTGGCTATGAACCTTTGCGTTGTAGGTTGTGTTGGGATTTCCCGTGGTTTTGATAAGTTCTTCGGCGTTCAGGTGGTGGGTGTATTCATGAACGGCAGTGTACACCAACTGATTTTCCGTCTTGAAATTCTTGTTGTGCAGGAAGATTTCGTGGGTGTCCGGCATGTAAAAGCCGTTCACCCGCTTGCTTTCCTTTCCGGTCTGCGTAACGGTAAAATCCAATTCGGTTGGCGCTATGTCCAGCAGTATTTCTTTGATTCTGGCGTTGTCCATGTTCCCCTCTTTTTAACCCTCACTACAGTAACACGAAATTGATTATTTTGCACCTTTTTTTGCAGCAAAAGCGGCACGAATTTGGTCGGCGAACAGCTTGTTCTGGTCGTTGCGCTCCGGCACGGAAAATTTTGGCTTGCCGTCCTCCTCGGAGATTCGGTAGATGTGGCGCGGGCTTGTGGCGTATGCAGGGCTGTCGGGATTGTTTATCCACCAGTCAAGGACGGCAACAAAGCAGAGCGTGTATTTTAAAAGGTTCGCGTTATTTGCGTTCGTGTTTGCGCTGATGTTGTTCGCGCCCAGCAGAACGTCAAGTCGCTTTGACACTTCGTTCTGAATGTCGAACTTGTAGTGCTCCCACGGATTGTTTACCGCGGCAACGTCGCCGTGGGCAGCCGCCATCTTGTCGCACTGACCAACTACCTCTGTAAGGAACGAGCGCACGAAGTCTGTGCGGTGGAACAGCGGGATGTATTTGCTTTCGTCGGTAGGGCGCTCAAGCACGAGCTGCTCAAACTTGAATGCCGGCAAAAAGTGCAGGTTCGTCTGCCACAAAAGCGAGGTTATCAGCTTTTTTCCGAACTGGCTTTCTTCATAGTCCGGCTGGGAATACACGGAATTAACCAGGTCGTTGAGCGGCTCGCAGTACAGGCGCTCAAAAACGTGCTCACGATAGGCTGACCATTCGTCAAGAACCTTTGAGATTGAGTCGCTGAATTTGGAATTTTCGTCGAGCGACTGGATTGAGAAGCGGATGTTGCGGCATCCCTGAAAGCAGTCTTCCACGATGCGGGTAAGTACAATCGTAACCTGCAGCGGATTTTCTGGGCTGAGTACGTTGAAGCCGTCCTCAAACTTGTACAGCGGCTGAAAGTACGGATACATGTCCGGGTGGTTCTCTAGGTTCTTGAATCCTGCCTGCGGAAACAGCTGGTCAAGCAGGTTGAGTCCTGTGTTCACGATGGCATCGCGCACGCCCTTAACTGGCTTTGCGGGTGCTTTTTTTGCTTCGGCAGGCTTGTCGTCGGCTCCTGCGTTTTCCTTTGGTTTTTCTGGAAGCAGAAGGTCGTATTTGTGCAGGCCTACGAATTTAAGGATGTCGGCAACCTTTGTTTTGAAGAAGTCAGGGTACGGCTCAAAAGTGTCCGAGCACATGCGCAGAAGCAGCGGGTACAGCTTTTTGATTATCTCGTTCTGCACGTACAGCCATGACGTAATCGCTTCCTTTGCCATTGAGGAAAGCTTGTCCTGCGGCGCGTCCGGGTAGGCAATCTCGTCTGTGTAGATTTCCTTTATGAGCTTTGGAATTTTGTTCTCGCCGTAGTAATGCACTTGAATCAGCATTTTGTAAACTGCGCGAACATATGGAATCAAATCCTGAACCACATAGGGCTGCGGCAAATCCATGAGCGCGATGTGCGCGAGCTTTATGCTCTGAAGGTTCCAGCCGGCAACAAGGCGGAGAAATTTGAACTTAACCTCCGTTCCATTTGCAATTTTTGATTTATACGTTGCGGGTGCCATCTGGATAAGCGTTTTTATGACCGTGATGAAGCCCTGAAGGTTGTCTATGTGATGGCGGAGCGTAACCGTACAGAATTCGGTGATTACCTGCTCGCGTCCGTTCTGCTGGAAGATTTTTATGAAATTGAAAAGACCGTAGTTCGGCTTTATGCCGTATTCTTCGTCCATCATGAGCTTGTCGATGAGCTGGGCGAGTTTTGCGGAGATTTCTGGAAGTTCTTCCTGCTTGCGCCGGCCGTTTGCGCCGGTTCCGGAGGCTTGAGCGTCGCTTTTTTGCGCACTGGAAGCGCCTGCGCTGCTGCCGCTTGCAGAACCGCCGCCCGCAGTGGAATTCCGCACGATTCGTCCTGTTCCCTTTGAGGACGGTGCCTGGGACGGCAGGGATTTTTCATACATGATTTCGCCGCCAAGCTTTTTTGCCATAGCCTGCGCTTCCGCAGAATCTATGTCGCCAATTGCCTTGCGGGTTCTGTCTAAAGTTCCGGGAGCCCAGTCGGCTTCCTTGGGGCGTTTTCCGTCTTCCATATAAACCTCTTACAGTCGTATATGACTTTTTTTTACAATTCCGGGGAAATTTTTAAGCGTAAGCTTTTCTCCGTCTTTTGAAACAAGAACGCCGTCGAACGTGCCATAGATGGTTGTGTAGGCGTTTCTCATAAGGACGATGTTAAGCGTGCGGGTGTTCAGCGAAATGGGGGTGAACGAAAGGTCAACCATTCCTTCAGTGTCCTGGGCAATCCATTTTCCGCTCAGTCCGAACGGATGGGTTATTATGATGGGCGGCATGGCGGTAATCGCGCCGTCCACAGAAAGCATGTTGTCGTTGTAGGTGTCTCCGTCCAGGGAATCCTGCGTGGTGTTTGCAAAGGTGAACGAGATGTTCTTGCCGTCAAGCGGGGCAATGCCAAACAAAACCTCGCTGGAGGAGCGCGGCTTAAGATAGGTTCGGTTCAGGAGCATTAGGCCTATGCCCTTGCTCTGCGGAATTTCCTTTATGTAGTGGCGGTGCTTACCTAGCGCAAGACCGCCTTCAAGATTGAGCGGAAGAATCCATGTTGCGGAGCAGCGCTGCGTTGTTGGCGACGGCGTTACGGAAAGCATTTCGGATTCCGCGTTATAGGCAAAGCGGGCAAGGTATTTTGCCTTTGCCGCGGGGCGGAATTTGTTTCCGCGAACCGTAAACGAAAGCGAGACCTTGTGCCGCCGTCTGCTCCAGCTGATTTTTATGTAGCGCGGTGCATAGCTTGTGCAGGCGGCTTCCTGCGTGTCGATGGGAACAAAGCGGCGGCGTGGTCCCATAAGCGTGTGGTAGGCAAACTTCTGACCGCTTTCTTTGTCCCAAAAGATTACTTCCGCGAGTCCGAACGCCTTGTCGTCAAAAAATTCCGCAAGACCGATGTAGTTTTTCACGGAGAAAGCGAACGCGACGCGGCTTTTTATTCTGAAATTTGAAAAAAATGGTGAGGTGGGAACGCCCGCAAACGGAGCCTTCACCCCTCGTATATCTACAGTTTCCGGAACGCCAAAAAAAGAACCGAAATTGATTTTTCCGTTCTGAACAATCTTTTTTGGCGGCGGACATAATTGTCTTTCGTACATGGTCTTTTATTATATAAGAAAAGAAGTGTTCTATCAAATGAATAATGAACTTAAAAAATACTTTCCAGTCGAAGTTCATCCTTCAAAACCGCATGCTAGCATGCTAC
>CAKZZR010000250.1 GCA_937885475.1 uncultured Treponema sp. | reverse complement strand
GCACGCGAGCGTGCGGTTTTGAAAGACGAAACTCGACTGAAAGCTATTTTTTTTATGGCAAACATGATTTTTCAATTCCGAAATTTTACAATGCGTTTGCCCTGACGCGTTTGCTCTTCTATGCTTTAGTACAAGCCGATGATAGCCGGTTCGCCCCAGTATGAGCTGTATTTTATGGTCTTGCCGTTCGCTTCTTCCCAGATTGACTGCAGGGCGTATGATTTTGGGCGGCGGACCGTTTTATTGTTCGGGGCGGACGGCTTTATCTCATTCCAGCCCCGGCTGAACAGGATGTGCTGGGCGTCAAGGTTTCCAAAGTAGAACTGCGACGGCTCAAAATCCTTCTGCCATGACTGGAATTTCATGCCGGCTCCAAGCGCCGTGTCCACCGGAATCCATCCGAATCCTGCTACGTAGAATTCCGTCCACCAATGATTTTTTGCCTTCAGATCTGTTCCCACCAGAATTCCGCTGTCGGGCAGCGCAGGAATTCCTGCGGCGCGGAGCAAGGCTGTGTACACCATGGAAAAATCGTATGCGTCGCCCTTCTTGTTTTTGAGCAGATCAAGCGGATTCGCGCTTCCTCGCCGTTCCGTGTCCAAAATTTTATAATTCTGAAGCATGTAGTTGTACAGCAGCGCCGCCTTGTTATATGGATTCTGCTCTGTCTTTACGACGCTCTTTGCCAAATCCTTTATTTCCTGGCTCTGTGCCGGAACGCATTCGTCTGCCCTTGTTGCAAGCGCGGCAAGCGATTTGTTCACTTCCTGCGCACGGCTCAGCTTTGCCGCGGCAATTTCCGTGCGGATTTCGTACACCGTAACCGCAAAATTATGCGTAAAGCGTTTTTTTACTCCCGCCGCCTTTGCGCCTGATGTCTGATGGATAATCGTGTGCTGGAAGTCTGCAATGACCGGTTCCGGGCTGTATTCCGTCATCTGAGCGGAAGGCTGCGACGGACTTATGAATGGGCGCGGGCAGTGCAAAATAATGGTAGATTCCTTGTCGCCGTTGGTGTCGTCAATATCGGTTTCCATCTGAATAAGATACGTGCGCGGCGCAATAAAGCTCTTCTTTCCGGCAAGATTTTCCATCGAAAGCTTCCGCTTGGCGGACTTGCCCTTTGCCGTCTCTACGTACACGTAACCGTTGGTGGCTCCGTCGGGAACGTACAGGCGGATTTCGTTGTCGCTCCAATATGCGTAGTCAAAATTGTCGTCGCTTGCCTCGACGAACGAAAAATCCTCTTCCGGGGCTTGCGTCTGGCTTTCTTCCTGCTTTATTTCACGGTCAGTTGAAAAGAAAACGCGGGAAAGCTCCCTTGAATTGCCAAAGTTAACTCCTGAAATTGAAATGAGCGTGCCGGGCGCTATTTTTTCGGGTGAGATTCCGGTAATCATCGGAATCGTCGTCTGTACGTTCTGCGGTACTGCAACTGGGGCTGCCGTCGTGTTCGCAAAGAACGCAGGCTTGCTGCGTGCGTCCTTTGTTTCTACAACTACCAGTCCGTCCTTTACGTTCGCCGGAAGCACGACCTTAATTTCTGTGTCCGACCAGGATACATATGCGCTTGCCGTGAGCTTGCTTCCGCCAAATTCAACGTAGCTTGTGTCGCGGATTGCGCCAAAATCCTTGCCTGATATGATGACCAAATCGCCCGGCGCACCTACCGGCGGCGTAATGGAATCGATGGTCGGATTCTTTTTTGCATGCAGTCCGAATAAAACGGAGCTAAGAATGAAAATCAGAGCCGCTGAAATCCACAGCAGGCTCCGTACCAGAGGAGATTTTCGTAAAA
>CAKZZR010000249.1 GCA_937885475.1 uncultured Treponema sp. | reverse complement strand
GCCGCTTACGCGGCAGCAAAAATGGGGGTTTTTGAAGGCGCAACTTCTCCTTTGTGCTATTTTTTATGCATCTTCACATAAAATTGATTTCCATGTTCAAAGGCGCTAAAGGACATGGCTTTGTGCCGTTCTTAGGCGTTTACGCTGAAGAGTACGCCTAGTTCTGGGCGGGCGCCGGCTATGCCGTACTGACTTACCTCAGCGGCTTTTACTGCCTGACGAATCTGGGTCTGATAGTTTTCGATGAGGGAATCAATCTGCTCGGGCGTCGCGTTTTTTACGGCCGCAGGCTGCTTTCCGCTTTTGATGGAAGAAAGATGGTCAATCAGCGTGTTCAGAATCTGGATTTTTGAGACGGAGATTCCGCTTTGCCCCTTGTTGGCAACAAAGCCAGAAACATGCTCAAAATGAGAATAAAGAAGCGCGCTCTTGCTTACAGGAACGTAAACCTTTGCAGAAGAGGCTGCGAAGGAATTGATTGTTGGATTCATTGAAACGGACATACGCGCCTCCTTTTATAAGATTCGCCCCGCTCAAGCGGTTCTACTTATATAATCGGAGTTCTGTATGAATTGTTTAGAAAATTATACGGTCAATAGCCCTGTTTTTTCAGTTCCGCGTAGCGTTCCTCAAGCGTCGCCGTTTTTTTGTCGGAAACTGCGGCCACGGATTCCGTGATATACGGAATGACGGCGTTCGCCTTAATCTGCTCCCAGTTGCGCGGCTTTTTTGAGGAAACGTAGAACGAGTCTGCCTGCGGAATGTTCGTCAGAAGCTGTGTGTAATACACAGGCAGAATCTGCTCCGTAACGTCCTTTACTGCCGAAAAACCGCCTGCAATGCCAAACTGCATGTTGTTCAGATTCATGCGCGCCTTTCGTTCCATGATGCTGCGCTGCGTGTCTGGCGTGAATAGCCACGAGATGAATTCTGCCGCATCTGCCTTGTGCGCGGATTTTGCGGATATGCCCGTCATAATCATGGAGTCCTCAACGGGAATTGTGCCTTCGTTCTCAAGCCAGCGGAAGCCCAGCTGAGAAAGCTGCTCCTTTGAAAGCTGGAACAGCTTGTCGCTCGTCATATATGAAAACAGTGTGCGTCCGCCGGTTACGCGCTTGTCATCGGTTTCTGAAAGGTATTTGTACACAAAGTCGTTTTCTACGGCAGGCGAGGGGTTTTCTGTGGAAATCCATTCCTTAAGGAACGAAATGCTTTCCGAAAGCGCGTCCTGATTCCATAGGAACGAATTGCCCGCTCCCTGCCTGAAGTCCGCCCGCTTCATCTTTGCGACGGTATACAGAAACTGCCTGCTGCTCTGCGGTGCAAAGCCGATTGCCGTGTATTTGTCCTTTTTATTCTTTTTGTTGTAGGTCGCACCGGTTTTACGCAGCTGTTCCAAGGAGATTGTGTAGCTGGTCTCAAGGCGATCCTCGTTTTCTGCGGAAAAAATGATTGCCGGAAGATTGAAGTTCACCGGCAGCAGGTACTGGCGGTGGCTGGTGGTTCCCGCCTCAAGAAGAACAGAATAGAACGCCGACGATGTAAGGTAGCGGCGCTCAAACAAAAAGTCCAGCGGAACAAAATTCCTCTTTACCCTGGAATTACGAAGCCACGAGCCGGCAATGACGTCGGGCATAAGCTCGTCGCGCATTGGAGGCAGGCTTGCGGCAAGGTCTTCTTTGTATACCAGTACCGCCTTTGTCTTGTGGCTTTCGTTGTAAATTTCGGCATACTGCACGAATTCGCTGTTGTCAGTCCAGATGACCAGCCTGTTTTCTACTTTTTTTGAGCAGCCACAAAGGAGCTGGGCAAGCAGGCAGGCGGCACAGGATATGACGGCAAGCGGCTTCGTTCTATGCACGTTTCATTTCCTCGGCAGTCGTGTAGATTGCGTCGTAAACGGTATCAATAAGCGGCTCCTCTATGCTTGAGAATGCAACGCGGAGCGTGTTTGCGTCGATGGAGATGGTTCCGATTCCCTTTTCGTTCAGAAGCTTTGTGCGCAGCTCCTCGGCATTGATTCCGATTGTGCGGAAACTCATGAAATATCCTGAGTTGAACGGAAGCGCCTCAAGTCCTGAGCATTCGTGTGTGTCTACGAACGCGCGCACTTTCTTGTAGCGGCCTTCAAGAACCTTGCGGAACGCATCCTTTTCAGCATCATTTGCAGGATCCTGGAATGACTTGAGTATGAGGTTCTGGCTTGGGGTTGCGGCGCAGCTTACTGATGAGCGGATTACGCCCATGAGTTTTTTTACGAGCGCGTCGTATTGGCTTTCCGTGTAGCCCTTGCAGCCAAAGGTAAGGAAGCCGCATCTTAATCCCCATGCGAAGTCTTCTTTTGTAGGACCGTCCGCCTTTACGGCAAGAACGTTCTCGTGAAGGTCTGCGATGTGCGCAAAAAGGCTTTCCGGCTCAATGTCGCTCTCGTAGTTCAAGCCGAAGTACGCGTCATCACTTATTACAAGAACCTTTGCGCCTGTCTCGGCTGTTTCCCTAAGGATGCGGCAAAGCTCCTTTACTTCGGCGCTTGTCGGGCTGTAGCCGCTCGGGTTCTGCGGAAAATTAAGGATAATCCGCACTGAGCCATATTTTTTTGCCTCGCCCTTTACCGCTTCCTCAAGCCCTTTTATGTTGAATGCACCGTCCTTGAACATATCGAACTGATGGAATTCTCCGCCACGGCGTGCTTCTGCAATCAGAACGTAGTTGTCCCAGCTTGGGTTTGGTGCCAGCATTGGCTTTGTGTCGTCAACGAACAGGTCCATGATGTAGGAAAGACCTGCGGTAAGTCCTGGAACGACGGCCGGAAGCGACGTTTTTTTGCTTGCCAATGAGGGGTTCTTTTTTATCTGCTTCTGTTTCCATGCCTCGCGGAGCGCGGGAAGTCCTGCCGTCGGTGCATACGCAACCAGCTCGCCGGAGGTAAACTCCGGTGCCCATTTATGCACTGAAGGAAGAATAGCCGGTTTGCCGTCTATAACCGTGGTTCCGATTGTTCCGTTCGCCACATGTGCCTTCTGCTTTGCTTCGCCACCCTGAGCTATGATGCCCTTGGGGAAGTAAATCCGTTTTCCTAAATCAGAGAAGAGCGCTTCTGCTGATGTTCCTTTTAATAAATCGTTTAATTCTTGTGCTAAAGGGTTCAACATGATACAGTAAATTATTCTAAAATGACGATTTTTGTCAATGAAATTAACCGTTTGATTGTATATTTATGCAATTTTGGGAAGAAAAATGGAAAAAAATAACATAAATGAAACAGAATTAGAAAATTGCCGCACGCTCGTTCAGAAGTGCCGGGAGGAAGCAAAAAAGCGGCTCGTCGGTCAGGAATACCTTATCGACGGAATTCTTACCGCGTTCGTTGCCGGCGGACACGTTCTGCTTGAGGGCGTTCCGGGGCTTGCAAAGACCCTTGCCGTAAAAACGTTCGCAGAGCTTTCCGGGTTGGACTTCAAGCGCATACAGTTCACTCCGGATCTTCTTCCGGCGGACGTGAGCGGAACCTTGATTTATGAGCAGAACAAGGGTTCTTTCAGCGTGCGCAAAGGACCAGTCTTTACGAACGTGGTGCTTGCCGACGAAATCAACCGTGCGCCTGCGAAAGTTCAGTCTGCCATGCTTGAGGCAATGGAAGAAACGCAGGTTACCATTGGCGAAGAAACGTACAAATTACCTGAGCCGTTCTTTGTTCTTGCGACACAGAACCCGATTGAGCAGGAAGGAACATACAACCTGCCAGAGGCTGAGCTTGACCGCTTCCTTCTTAAGCTGAACGTGGGCTATCCCACCGCCGAAGAGGAGGTGCAGATTGTAAAGACCCAGGGTGCGGCTTCCAGGGTGCCGGTGAACCAGATTCTTACGCCGCGAGACCTTCTTAAGTTCCGTGAGCTGAATTCTCTCATCGTGTGCGACGACAAAATTGTTGAATATATAGTACAGATTATTTCGGTAACGCGTCCGACCGGCAAAAAGACTGCCCACGACATAACGCGCTACATTACATTTGGTGCTTCGCCGCGTGCGGGAATCGCGCTCCTTCAGTGCGCAAAGGCGACGGCATTGCTTGCAGGTCGTTCGTTCGTGCTGCCAGAGGACGTAAAGGCTGTTGCCAGCTGCGTGCTTCGCCATCGCATAGTGCTTTCATACGAGGCTGCCGCCGACAGCATTACCGCAGACGACATAATCGCCAAAATCATCGACTTCGTTCCTGTTCCGTAAGGCGCGGTGCTTAGGACTGGAAGGTTTACGGAATGCAGCATTTATTGGCAGGATCCAGGGATTCCCTTTCTCAAAAAGCGTCGTATCTGCGCGTTGCGGCGGGCAGGCTTGCGGACAGCATGAAGTCCGGCGGCTTCCGCTCGCTGTATCGAGGGCAGGGCATAGAATTTGCAGGCGTGCGCGAGTATCTTCGTGGCGACGACGTGCGCGCTATTGACTGGAACGTTACCGCCCGCATGGGAAAGCCCTTCGTTAAAATGTTCGAGGAGGAGCATGAGCTTCAGATTTTTCTGATTGTTGACCGTTCCTCGTCCATGTTCGTAGGCTCAAAGGGTAAGGTTAAGTACGAGACTGCCGCAGAGGCGGCCGCGCTGCTTGCTATGGCTGGCGAGTTGAACGAAAGTCCTGTGGGCGCGGTCTTTTTTGACGGCGCGATTCATTTTTCATGCAGACCGGAAGCAGGAAGGACGCAGACCATGCATCTTCTGACCCGGCTGGATGAAGCCGAGGTGACTACGCGTGGCTCCGTTCTGGGAAGCGCAATCACCGGTGCCGTTCAGCTTTTGAAGCATCATTCGCTTGTGTTCATTATTTCCGACTTCCGAAGTGCCGGCTGGGAAGAGCCGTTCAAACTGCTTGCGCAAAAAAACGACGTGGCGGCAATTCAGATTACAGATTCCACCGACTGGGAAATGCCGGAGGTTGGCGTCGTTCCCTTTGTTGATGCCGAAACCGGAAGACGCCTTGTGCTTCCGACTCTTTCGCGCGCGTTCAAATCCGCGTGGCGCGACGACTACCGCAAGCGCACCGCCCGGCTGGAAGCCTTTTGCCGCCGGCATGGCGCGGGTTGCCTTTCTATTTCTACGGAAGAGGATGTCGTTCGCCAGCTTTCAGCGTTCTTTGCCTCGCGAGTGCAGGCCTCTGGCTCCTTATGGGGAGGAATGTAGGCGTGAGACGACTTCTTCTGTTATGTGGCGCGTTGCTGGCGCTTGCTTCCGCTGCGGTCGCCCAGTCTGACACAAGCCAGATTCTCATTCCAAAGCGGATTTTTGTGGGCGACACTGCCGAGCTGCATTTTGTGTTCAGTTCCGGTCTGGATTTCTTTGCAGACGACGACAATGTTTCCGAAAAGCACCTGCTTGCGTCCACGCTTCCGTTCAAGATGGAAAATGACGATTTTACCCTGCGGAACGCGGTCATACGAAAAACCGGCGCCCAGTACAGCGTCGTGCTGACGTTCATTCCGTGGAAGGTGGGCTTGATAGACATTCCTCCGTTTGATCTGTATGCGGCGGTGTTCGGCGCAAGCGCGGTTCCCTTTATGATTGATTATGCGCCGATAGAGGTAAGCTCCATCATGCAGGGGGACGACGTGCCGCTTAAGCCTTTTGCTTCGCCGCTTCTGTTTCCGGGAACGATTTATTTTGTGTACGCACAGATTGCGGTTCTGCTTGCATTGCTTGCATTTGTGGTGCAGATGGCAATCCGCTGGCAGAAGTTTTCGGCAAAGTTCCGCGAGCGCCGTATGTTGCGGCGGAATGCACGCAACGCGCGCAAGGCAATCCGCCGCCTTAAGAAGCTTGCCCGCACGTCGCCAAAGCTCAGCGACGTGGTGTTCTGCTCTGCGATTCAGAAGATTTTCCGCGATTATCTTACGGAACGGTTCGGCGTTCCATTTGGCGCGCTCACAAAAAATCAGTTCATTCCCGTGTTCAATACGCTTACTGTAAGCGCTGTAGGCGGCTTTGCGCTGGACAACTTTGAGGCAATCGTAGAGATTTTTACACGTACGGACTACATACGCTTTGCCCGCGGCTCGCTGGAGGCAAAACGGCTTCCGGCAGAACGGTTTGCGGCCGCATTCAGGGACGGCGAGCGGGAAGAACTTCTTGCCACGTCGCGCGCGGTCATCAAGCTGTTCGAGCGGTAGTTTAATTTTTTAATGGAGAACTCATGCCAGATTTTCAGAATCCTGTTGCTTTTTTATTGCTTCTTCTGATACCGGTGCTTTTTGTGCTTCGGTACATCGGATTTTTCTCGCGCATGTCGTTCGTTGCCGTCATCTCTGACTGGGCAGGAAAGACCTTTGAGTGGAACAAGGAGGGGCGGCGCTTTGCTTCCGTTCTTTCCACCGTGTGCGGCTGCCTTGGCTTTGTTGTCGCCGTGGTCGCGCTTGCCGAGCCGGTTCTGTACCGTCAGGAGCGTGTCTACACGTCGCGCGGTACGGACATTCTGTTCGTGCTGGACGTAAGCCCTTCGATGGCGGCAAAGGATATTGCGGGCGGAACGCGCATAGAGGCGGCAAAAAAGTCGGTCGCGGAGCTTGTTACCCAAAACCAGGGGGCGACGTTCGGGCTGGTGGCAATGGGCGGCGAAGCTTCTATCGTTGTGCCGCCTACGATTGATCAGAAGATTTTTATGGAGCGGCTTGAGGCTGTGGAAATAGGCTCTTTAGGCAACGGTACCGCCATTGGCACGGGGCTTGCAACGGCGGTCTATCACCTTTCAAGCTCGGTTGCGCCCAAAAAGTGCATCGTGCTTATTACGGACGGCGAGAATAATTCCGGCGAGATTCACCCGGAGACCGCTGCGGAGCTTGCGCAAAAAAACAATATCACGGTCTACACGCTGGGAATAGGAACGAGCGGTTCCGTTCCTATTGAATATTTTGACGCTGCCACAGGACGCATGTATACCGGCTATCTGAATTCCAATTTTGATCCTTCCGTGCTGCGTCTCATTGCCCAGGCGGGCGGCGGACGCTTTTTTGAGATTCAGTCGCTTTCGGATTTTTCGCTTGCGCTCTCAGTCATCATAAAGAATCAGAACGTGGTGCAGTCATACCATTCAAAGACAATCAATTTTGAATTCTATGATAAACTGATTCTGCTTTCAGGCATTTTTCTTATGCTCAGCTGGATTATCCGGCGGATTTTCTTACAGGAGTTTCTCTGATGAATTTTACGTGTCAGCGCCCGCAGGCGTTATATGCGATGCTTCTTATCATTCCGGCGGTGATTATTGCGGCGGTGCAGTACCGGCGGCTTGTAAAGCGTATAAAGACCATAACCGTAAAGGATTCCGGCTCCGTTCAGGTGCGCAGACTTAAGACGCTGGGCGTTTCGGTCGTGCTTCGCTCAGTTTTTTTGGCGCTGGGCTGGATTCTACTTGTGCTTGCCTACGCAGGCTTTTCATGGGGAACGTATCTGGAGCCAGTGCAGAAAAGCGGCTCGTCCGTTTCCATGGTGTTTGACATTTCCTACAGCATGAATGCAGAGGACGCGCCCGGCTCTCTTACGCGGCTTGAGGCGGCAAAGCGCTACGCTGCCATGCTGCTTTCTCATATAGAATCAACCTCGCTTTCCGTGGTCATTGCAAAGGGCGACGGCGTTGTGGTCGTGCCGCTTACGGAGGACCGCGCCGTGGTGGAATCATTGCTGGAAAGCCTTTCGCCTGCGCTTATGACTACAGGAGGTTCAAGCCTTGGTAAGGGAATCCGCGCGGCGCTCAAATCGTTTCCGGCAAATTCGTCCGGCCGAAACTCAATCTGGGTGTTCACGGACGGAGACGAGACCGACGGGCTTTTGGAGGGCGCTCTCATGGATGCCGTCCGCACCGGAATTTCGGTATACCTCATAGGCTTTGGCACGGAACGCGAGACAAAGGTTCTTGCCGGCGACGGAAAGACCTACGTTATGACGGCGCTGCGCCTTGAGCGCATGAAGGCGGCGTGCGCCAACGCAATGAAAAAAAATTATTCGTCAAATATTTCTGAGCTTCAGATTGCCTACGTGGACGCTACGGAGCCAGGTTCCGCGCTCCAGCTTTTGGAGCCGCTCAAGAGCAACGCCCGCGCCGACCTTGCTTTTGACGAGGGCGAAAAGTCCGTTTCCTACGAGGTAAAGCCGGTGCAGCGCTATCCGCTGTTTTTGGGGCTTGCGATTATATTCTTTGTGCTGAGTTTTGTAGTCATGGAGCTTAATCCGGACGGAATTTCGGAGCGCATTCACAAATCAAATGCGGTGATGCTGGTGCTTTTGCCGCTCATTTTTACCTCATGCACGAACCGCGTAACCGGCGCAAAGACGATTCTTGACAGCACCTGGAGCTGGTATCAGCACCGCTATAATGATTCCATAGCGGGATACCTTCGCACGGCGTGCGACGCGCAAACGGACGGCGACGAACTGCTTGAGCAGTATGCGCTGTACGACCTTGCCGTTACCTATCTTTCGCAGAACGAGAACAATGCCGCAATGGAGCGGTTCAGGCAGATAAACCTGCGTACCAGTGCGGAGGTTGGCTATGCCACAAGCTACAATTGCGGCATCATAGCCTACCGCAGCGGCGACTACAATTCCGCCGCTTACTATTTTAAGGAAGCCCTCAGAATTGACGGGTCAAAGCTTGACGCAAAGGTGAACCTTGAGCTTTCGCTTAAGAATGCGGAAAAAGAGGCTAAGGCAAAGGAGAACGCCATCTCGCAGGTAAGCGAGTCCAACACGGCAGGCTCAATGGAGCGGGCGGTATTTGAACGAATCAGGGAGTATGACAAAAAGCAATGGAAAAACAGCGAGAATTCAGAAAACTCAGGTACAGCGTCAGACTACTAAGGCTGTGCATGGCTCTTGTGGCGGGCATTTTTTGTGCCATGCCCTCTGACGCGCAGAAGCTTACCTACAATATCATAAAAGAACTCACCGTGCGTACCGTAAGTCCAAACAACTACAGCGGAACGGACTGCGCGTTTGAGCTGAAGGTACCGTACATCAAGGCCGAGAACGTGCAGGCGCAGATTCCTGACCTTCCTTCTGGCGTGAATTTTGTGTCCCTGCGCCGCAGCGAATATTCCGATGGGGAAAGCGGAACAAAAATCGAGTTGTGGCTGAACTTTGCCGACGCGGGCACCTACCGCCTGCGCTCGCTTCGCGTGTATCTTAACAACAAGCTCTACTATATTCCTTTCCTGCCGGTGGTCATTTCCGAAAATCCCCGGAACATTCTGCCGCAGCTTGTAGTCCTGTTTGAGAACGGCACCGAGCTTGTGCAGAGCCGCCGCGCCGCGCAGTCAAAGAAGACGTTGTTTTCCGCGCAGACCGGGACTCCACTCGTGTTCACCGTATGCCTGCAGTACGGCGTGCAGGTCGTGTCATTCAACTGGAACGTTCCGCGGGACGCGCTCTTTAAAGAGCTTGAGCGCTACGACATAACGCAGGGAATCATCCGCTCCTCGGAATTTTCTGAGGAAAAAATTCCCATAGCGCGCTTCCAGTGGGAGCCGCTCGTCTCCGGTTCTCTCCGTCTGCCCGATTTTACCGTGCTAGCAACGTCGTACAACGGCGTGCGCGTGGAACTGCATCTTCCCGAAGCCTTCATCGATGTTGCCGAAGCTCCCGTTCTTCCTGCAAAAAAAACTGGTGGCGAGGAGCTGTTTGGCTATGCGTTCACCAAAAAGGCAGGACAGACAAAAAAAAGCATACGACAGGAAATTTCTACCGCGGACTGCTACGAGATTGCCATGTTGAGGGAAGAGGAGCGCAAGTCCATTCCCTTTACAAGTGCTTATCGGGCGCGTAAAGCCTTTGAGAGCGCCAAGGGTATCACTTCTTCTTCTTTTGAACCGACGTATTTTACCTTCTACTGTTGCTTGGCATTGTTCGTCATCATTCTGCTTTTGCTCATTCTTTCGTTCGTGCTTAAAAAACTGCGGGGAATCATAACGTGCGCCGCGCTCTTTATTGTGCTTGGCGTATGCATGATAATTTCCGTCGTGCAGATTTCTGCCACATATGCGGTGTTCAAGGGCGGCGAAATAAGCCCCGTGCCAGAACTGACCGCAGGAGCCGTTGCCTCCATAGAAAGCGGCAAGCGTGTGCGCATTGGACAACGTGCCGGCGGCTGGGTGTTCATTCAGTTCGGAACGTCCGGCGGCTGGGTTATGGAAGACGAAGTTATCTACATCGGAGGCAAATAAGATGGATTTTGGTGACATTCTTGATCAGTGGGACAAGCAGCAGAAGGACGCGGTGCGCCGCCAAAAGGAAAGCGGCAAAAATACCGTCTCTCACAAAAAGGCAAACGCTCCCACTCCGGAAGAAAAAGCCCGCGCACAAATGAAAAAGGGCTTTGACTTTGCCACGGAGCGTGAGAAAAAAATAAATCCCATGGAATTGTGGCTCCGCCGCTACGGTACTGTGGATAAGGATTCCCTTGCCCAGCAGGAGGAATCCCGCGCAAAATATCACAGCCGCTCAAGCCTTGTGTCTCTTGCGCCGGAAGCCCGGATAGACCTGCATGGACTTAAGCAGGAGGAAGCTTGTGCGCGCCTTGAGGCTTTTGTTGCCGACTGCGAGATGCGCCACATCAAAAAAATACTGATTGTTCACGGAAAGGGCATTCACACCCACGGCACAGACCCCGTCCTTGGCGAGCTTGTGCGCAAATTCATAGAGCAGGACAAGCGCCTTGGCACTTCCGGACACCCCGACGCTTCTGCCGGCGGTAAAGGCGCCACCTGGGTCATATTGAAGAACAACCTGTTCCGCTGAGGCGAGCGTGCGTTTTTGAAGGCTGAACTTCGACTGGGAGCTATTTTTGGGGACAACATCGATTTTTTCACCGATTTTTCTTGTAATGCCGTCGCTTTGTCGGTATTTTTAAAGAAACTCTCAGAAAGGATTTTGCGTGAAAGACTATTATCAGATTCTTGGCGTTCAGAAGAGCGCCTCTGCCGATGAAATAAAAAAAGCGTACCGCAACCTCGCATTTAAATATCATCCTGACCGCAACGAGGGCAACAAAGAAGCCGAGGAAAAATTCAAGCTTGTTACCGAAGCCTACGAGGTTCTTGGTGATGAAAAAAAGCGCGCGGACTACGACCGTTTTGGCGCGAGCGCGTATAACGCCTATGATGCGTATGGCGCTTCCGCTGGCAGCTCCGCATATTCCGGTCAGTCGTCAGGCTATTACGGCTCCTCACGGCAGAACCCATTTGATTCAGAGGACGTGTTCTGGCAGTGGTTCAACGGCGCTTCTGACGAGCGGCGCGACTTTGAGCATAGCTATTATCATTCCTCATATACAAACAAGAACCGCCGCAAAAACTATTCGCGGTTTGACATTCTGGTTCACCTTGGCTTGAAGGTTTTTCAGATTTTCATGGGAATTTCGCTTCTTAAGATTCTGTGGATTCTGATTCCGTTCGGTCCCATCCTGTGCCTTGGGCTTATATGGAACGGATTTTCCGGAGCAGTGGATTCGCTCCGGATGTTAAAGAATTTTAGCGCTGGCGGAAAATAATTCTGCCTTTGTCCAAATCGTATGGGGAAAGAGCAACCTTTACGCTGTCGCCCGGAACGATTCTGATGTAATGCTTGCGCATTTTTCCTGAAAGGTGAGCCATAATCATGTGTCCGTTCTGCAGTTCCACACGGAACATAGTGTTCGGTAGGGCTTCCTTTACAATTCCTTCAACTTCAATAGCTTCTTCTTTAGCCACGATTCCTCCAAAACTAGCACTTCTTTTTTTTCTGAAAAAAAGACGAAAAAAGTTGTTTTTTTGGTGTTTTGTACTTATATTAGTATGTACAACTTAAAAAAACAAGTCAAACAGTTAAAAAAATTTTGGCTTTGGGGGGCAACGTATGGATGAAAAATTCGTAGCTGATGTAAAAATGAAATTGACGGAGCAGAGGGAATCAATTCTGAAATCCCTTGCGAGTCAAAGTGATGAAATGAAAAACCTCATCAAACCAATAGAATCTGGTGATGAAGCCGATGTGGCTTCCGATGTAATCGACAGAACCCTTTTGGATTCTTTGGGAGCGCAGGACGCGCAGCGCCTACAGCAGATTGATGCTGCGCTGGAGCGAATCCGCACTGGAAAATATGGCGTATGCCTTGGCTGCAACAAGGAAATTCCGCAGGCACGCTTGGAAGCGCTTCCATACGCGTTTCTGTGCGTAAGCTGTGCAAGCGCCGCAGAGCGCCGCAACCGCTAGCCGCAGGCAGAATAAGCGCAGATTGCTAAAAAAAGGTCGTCTTGCATAAAAAGGCGACCTTTTTTTATGTGCTGGCATGTGTGCTGACGCAAGAGCCGGCTTTTTCAGTCAATCTTTTGGAATTTCACGCGGCGGTCGGCGGTAAGGTATGCGACCTCGGTGTAGCCTGCGGAGCGTGCGGCGGCTTTTGCGCGGTCAAAGGCGCAGTCCAAAAGCTGCGGATAGTGCGCGTCCGAGCTGAACGTTATGGGAACGCCGCGCTCGTGCAGAAGCGAAAGGAATTCCGCGGACGGATAGACGGAATCCAGCGTTCCGCGCGCGATGGCGCCTGTGTTTATTTCTGCAATGACGCCCGCGCGGGCAATGGCGTCTGCGGTTGCCTTGAGCTCTGAACGGTACCAGCCGTCGTTTTCGTCAAACAGCATGAGCTTTGTGTTGTTCTTTCGCACCAAATCTGCGTGTCCGATTATGGTAAAACTTGCCGTGCGGAGCATTTCGCGCTCAAGCGCAAAGTATTCCTGAGTCATTTTTTTTGAGTCGCCGTCAAAAAGCTCGTCCAGCTTTTGCTTAAGCGCGTCCGCGCTGTAGTCAACGGCAAGCCGCCCGTTCTTGGTGATTATGTAATGAACGGAGCCGATGAGGTAGTCAGGCGCAAGGCTCTTGTAGCAGTCAAAGTCCGGCTTGGTAAGTCCGGGAACAAAATCCGCCTCATATCCATATAGAATTTGCAGCCGACCGCTATAGGCGCTTTTTGCCTGCATGACGCTTTCTTTGTAGGCGCTGAATTCGCGCGGCGCAATGTGCCAGGTGCTTGCAAAGGGGTACATGCTGTGGCTTGAGAAGCCAAGGATCGAAAAGCCTTTGTTTATAGCAATCTCCGCTATTTCGGTGGGCGTTCCCTTGCCATCGCAGAATGAAGTGTGCGTGTGGTAGTTTGTCTTTAGCATCTAGCGCCCCCCGTAGATTAAGTCCTGCACCTTGCTTACGACGGTGGCGGGATTCTGTGGCTTTGTAAGGTATTGCCGCGCCCCCAGCGAAAGCGCCTGCACGACCACTTCCTTTTGCATTGCCTTTGAGCATATAAGAATCTGCGGTTTTTGCGGCATTCCCTGCAAGCGCTTGAGCGTGTCCAAGCCAGAAAGACCCGGAATCAGTATTTCCATGACGACCGCCTGATATTTTACGGCTCCTGCCTTGATTAAAAAGTCAGTGCCGTTTGCGTATATGTCGCAGGTAAAGCCGGTGGTGGCAAATGCCTGAGACAGTGCCGCTGCAAAAAGTGCGTCATTGTCAACAATTGCTATCTTGTTCTTGGCAGCGTCAGATGACGTTCCTGTCTGAGCGTTTTCGGGGGCTGTGGGGGCCTTTGGAATGTTTATTTCCGGCGGTACCTCCGCGTCTGTAGAAAAGCGCGTCTCCACGGTTCCGTTCTCGCCGATGTCGCTGTTCGTAAGGATTTTTTCTGAGACCAGGTCAGCAACCCGGGCGCTTGAGGTGCTTTCTACAAGTGAATTGAGCACCGCAGAGATGTCGGATACGGTTTCTATGCCGTCATACTGCGGATGACCTTCTATTAGCTCCTGAACGAAACTGCTTAGCGAAAGCACTTTTACGTTTTTGGCGCGGATGCGTGCGTCCGAAAGCACGTTGTCAAACAAAAGCTCAAGGTTCAGACCGTCGGTAAAGGTAAGCTCCAGATTTGTGAGCATGAGGACTACCTTGGGCGTTTCAATTTTGTTTCTGTCTATGATTTCTGACAGCTTGTAGCGCAAAAGCGAAAGCTTCTCCCGGTTCAAGCCAATCGCAATTTCCACAAAAATAATGCTTTCATTGCGGTGAATGTCCAGCACGCAGGGCGTTGTATCCATTGCAATCGGCGTGTGAAGAATTTTTCCGATGGAATCAAAGAAGATGTCGAATTTTATTGGCTTCACAAAGTATTTGCGGATGCCGTATTTTACGTACCTGGCAAGGTTTTCGCGGCTGGTAGCGGGTCCTGCCGCTATAAGTGGAATGCGCGAGGCGTTTGGGTCTGCCTTTATGTCTCGCAGAATGTCCTCAAAGTATTCGGGGTTGTCGTATTCGCTCAGGTCAAAGATGGCAAGGTCGGGCAGCAGGTTGCTCATTTTGAGGATGGAATCCCGCTTGTCCGCAACCGCCGTTACGGTAATTTTTTCTTCCGCAAGCTTGTCCTTAATGAATTCCTTGAAATTCGCAAGCGCGTCTACAACAAGAACATTCTTCATATCTTCATATTAATACAGAATGATTCATGCGTGCAAGGATAAAAAATGCCGTACTTGTATGAATATTTATGCAAAAATACTGCAAAACAGGTATTTTTTTTCAGTTTTTTTGCATTTTTTTTCTCAAAAATATTTACCAAGAAAAAAAAGTTAATATATAATAAAACGCTTGCCCACCTGATATAGGGAGCAATAAGAGGTTACATTTTATGAAAAACGCTTACGTAAACCGTGTATGGGAAGAAGTAAAAGCTAAAAACCCAAACGAACCTGAATTCCTTCAGGCTGTAGAAGAAGTTCTTACAACTCTTGATCCAGTTGTAGATCAGATGCCGGAACTTGAACCAAATGCTGTTCTTGAACGCCTTGTTGAACCTGAACGTGTAATTCAGTTCAGAGTACCTTGGATGGACGATGCTGGTAACTACCATGTAAACCGTGGTTTCCGCGTACAGTACAACAGTGCAATTGGTCCTTACAAAGGAGGACTTCGCTTCTCTAAGGAAGTAAACCTTTCTGTATTGAAGTTCTTGGGATTTGAACAGGTTCTTAAAAACTCTCTTACAACTCTCCCAATGGGTGGTGGTAAAGGTGGTTCAGACTTTGATCCACACGGAAAATCAGATAAAGAAGTTATGAGATTCTGCCAGAGCTTTATGACAGAACTCTATCGCCATATTGGTCCAGACACAGACGTTCCAGCTGGTGACAAGAACGTAGGCGGACGCGAAATCGGTTATCTCTTTGGACAGTACAAGAGAATCCGCGATGAATATACAGGAGTTTTGACTGGTAAAGGTCTTACATTCGGTGGTTCTTTGATTCGTACAGAAGCTACTGGTTACGGTCTTATCTACTTTGCACAGGAAATGCTCAAGAAAGTCGGAGACGACTTTAAGGGAAAGACTTGCGTAGTTTCTGGTTCAGGAAACGTTGCAGAATACGCAGCAGAAAAGCTCATCCAGCTTGGTGCAAAGGTTGTTACTCTTTCTGACTCAAACGGATACATCTACGATGCAGACGGAATCACACAGGAAAAACTAGACTGGGTTAAGGAACTCAAGACAGTTCGTCGCGGTCGCATCTCTGAATATGCTAAGCAGTTCCCATCTGCAAAATACTTTGAAGGAAAGAAAGTTTGGGAAGTTAAATGTGACTGTGCATTCCCATGTGCTACACAGAACGAACTTCTTGGCGAAGACGCACAGAAGCTTCTTGATAACGGCGTAAAACTCGTTGCAGAGGGTGCAAACATGCCTTCTAACATCGACGCTGTAAACAAGTTCTTGGCAGCAAAAATCCTTTACGCTCCAGGAAAAGCTAGTAACGCAGGTGGGGTTGCAACATCTGGTCTTGAAATGAGCCAGAACAGTGAGCGCCTTGCTTGGTCAGCTGCCGAAGTTGACGAAAAGCTCCACAACATCATGATCAACATCCACGACAACGCTTACAACACAGCAGTTAAGTTCGGTGCAAAGGACGGTAACTTTGTAAACTACGTGGCAGGCGCAAACATTGCAGGCTTCGTAAAGGTTGCAAATGCAATGATTGCTCAGGGGTTAGTGTAATTAAAATCCATCGGCAACAGGATGTTGCCGGAGAGCGCATTTAATTTGCAGAATGCCATTTCGATGAAAACTCGGGATGGCTTTTTTTTATGCACAGAAGATTTTTAGGTGGAGATTTTATTTTTAGACCGGCATTTTTTGTTTTTCATATAAAAAAATCTGTGGTAAAATAAAAAGACGTATCAGATTATGGAAGCAATAAGTAATATAACGCCGCGCTATTCAGATGATTCTCAGCAGGATTTTATTCCTCAGCAGCAGCTTTCTGCGGGGCAGATTCTCTGTATTATCGGGCGGATGCTCGTGCTTTGCAACGAGACCTACGGCATTGCCAGCTGCAAACTGGCGTACCTTGCGTCGGAGATTGCGGCGCACGTAAATTGGGATAAGCGAATAACGATGAACAATGCAATCTTGCTTGCGCTTCTAAAATCGGTGGGCGACTATCATTTTGATTCAGAAAAGGTCGTTCCCAAAGAAAATCTTACGTCCTCACAGATAAAGGAACGGTATATCTACGCCTATGCCTATCTTAAGAATCTTACTCCGCTGGGCGAGGTTGCGCATAGCCTTCTTTTTTATGATTCTGCGTATAATCCTTCCGTTGCGCAAAAAATGGTTACAATGGAATACGCTTCCATCATCTTCACTGCGGAAAAAATCCTTGAGCTTCTTGAGACCACGAACTTTGCGTATACAGAAACTGATTTTGAAAAATTCGGACTTGCAAAATACAATCCCAAATACGTTGAGATTTTTAAGATAATAGACGCGAACCGCGAGATTTCAAAGAATCTACGGCTTGTTGAGGATTCCCAAAAAAAAGTTGTGTTGCCCTGCGTTCATGAGCTTGAAAAACTGTATCTTACGCTGAAGTTCACTAAGGAAGAGACCGACATGCTCTTCAAACTTATGATTCTTATGCTGGACTTTAAGAGCACAGTTACCGTCTGGCATACGATTCATACTGCAAGCTACGCGGTTTCGCTTGGAAAGTACGCTGGCTGCTCAGAAAACGAACTGAACGAGATTTTTACCGCCGGTGTCCTACATGACTTAGGCAAAATCGGCGTTCCCCAGAGCATCCTTGAATATCCAGGAAAGCTCCGCAACTGGGAATACGGAATCATAAAGCATCACGTAGAAAAAACTGAGGAAATCATCATGGACATCATTCCGCGGCGCATTGCGAACATGGCCATTCATCATCATGAGAAGCTTAACGGCACCGGCTACCCGCGCAATCTTTCTGGTCTGGAGCTTACAAAGGAAGACCAGATTGTGGAGATTGCCGACATATTGAGTGCATTGGTAGACCGCCGTTCATATAAGGAAGAGTTTGACAGCAGCCGGGTTATTTCAATTCTGATTGAGATGACGGAGCGCGGCGAGCTTGACGAGAATCTTACAATGTACATTTGTGATTGCTTTGATCGTCTGCAGGAGCGCCGTGATTTTTACAGCAATCTTTTGGTTCTTCCTCTTGGTAAAGTAGAAATTGAATATCAGGAAGAAATCTCCCTTGAATTAGGAATGGAATAGTATGACAAAGCAGGAATTAGTTGATCAGATGTCTTCGGAGCTGGGTATAACTAAAAAACTCTGCAACGAGACGCTCAGCACTATGATTGAGGAGATTGTGCGAACGCTGGAAAGCGGCGGAAAATTCACACAGCCTGGCTTCGGAACATTTAAAACTGCCGTGGCGAACGAGCGGGTGGGGCGTAATCCTGCTACCGGCAAAAAAATGCTGTATCCCAAGAAGCGCAAGCTAAAATTCAAGGCATCAGATATTCTGAAAGGAGACATCAATGAATGAATTTTTGACTCCTAATGGACTTGCGGAACGTCTTGTTCAAAAAACTGGAATCAGCATGGAGATTGCAAAGAATTTCTCAATGGTATTTTTTACAATCGTGCGCAAAGGGCTGAAGAATCAGGAGACGTTCAGCGTATACAATTTCGGAACCTTCAAAAAAACGTGGATAGAAGCGACGGTGGGTTTGAATCCTTCCACCGGAGAAAAAATAGACATTCCCGCACATTGGCGCATAAAATTCATTCCATGTGCGGCAGTGGCAAAGCGCATTAACCGCCCCTATGCGCACCTTAAGGCAAAAGAGCTGCCGGACGACGCGCCTGACGCGCTTGAGGAGCCGCATACTTCGTCCGTTCCGATTCCAGTGGTGCATGAAGATGCGGATGAGGACGCTGAGCGCGAGGTTGACGAGCCGTTTGACCCGGATTCGGACGATGACGACGATGAGGATTTTACGAATGAGAAGCATAACCTAAAGCTGCTTGTGTATGCGGGAATCGGGTTGTTGTTCCTTATTTTGCTTGTGTCGCTTTTGGTTCGCTCCTGCACCGGACGGTCAAAAAAGGCTGCCGAAAAAACGACCACGCCGCAAAAAACAGAGCGTCCTGCGCCTGCACCAGAGCCTGTCAAGCAGCCGGAACCAGAGCCGGAGCCTGAAGTTATTGCAGAAGAAATTGCCATTGATGACGAGGCAGAGGCGATACGGGAGGCTTCAGTTCTGTTTGAGTCCTACACGGTTCCTGCGGGAAGCGATTATCACACGATTGCCGGTGAAAAATACGGCAACCGACACTTGTGGCCGGTGATTTATGCGGCAAACAAGGCAACCAAACCAGACCCGGATTTAATCGGCGCGTATTACAGCATTCAAATTCCGGCGCTCCTCGGCGGCGAGGAAGGTAAACAGCAGATTGACGATGCTATTATGGCGGCGTACAACGGCTACCTATTAATGTGCGAGAAGCAGCCAGAAAGCGAGCGGAATGATGAGCGCAGGCGGCTTGCGGTTCGCGTTCTGGTGAGCGGAGAGATACTGCACCCGGGCTTCATTCAGGCGCACAAACGCCGCATCCTGCCGGAATATGCGGCAATGGCTCAGGGAATCGCCGACCATCAGTATGGCGTGATTGAATGAAACAGAGCTTCAAAACACAACGCCCGCGGAACTTGCATTCTGCGGGCGTTTTTTTATGATTCGTACGGAAGGTTACCTCACTTGGAGGCTGTAAGCTGTACCCCGGCGCTTACGGCAAGGTTCGCTCATTTTGCACGGCGCGGCTTTCCTAGTGCGCGCATTGCGTTCAAGATAGCAAGGAAGCACACGCCTACGTCGCCAAAAACTGCCGTCCACATGCTGGTAATTCCTACTGCGCTTAGCACCATGATTGCAGCCTTTACGCCCAGCGAGAAGGCGATGTTCTGATGGACGATTGAGAGCGTCCTTCGCGCAAGCTTTATTGCTTCCGCGATTTTTGCCGGCTCGTCCGTCATGATGACCACATCGGCGGATTCTATGGCGGCATCGCTTCCCAGAGCGCCCATCGCAATTCCCACGTCTGAGCGCGACAGCACCGGTGCGTCGTTTATGCCGTCGCCTGCAAACGCAAGCGTTCCTTTAGGACGCTTTCTGCCGTCGGAAAGCTCTGCAAGCAGGCTTTCTACCTTTAAAACCTTGTCTTCCGGCAGCAATTCCGTGTATACGTCGGTTATTCCCAGCTCTTCTGCGGCCTTTGTTCCTGCGGCTTTGCTGTCGCCGGTGAGCATGACGATTTTTTTGATTCCAAGCCGCCTGAGCGCAAAAATGCTCTGCCGTGCGTCTGCCTTTGTGCGGTCGCTGATGACAATCCAGCCGCAATATTCGCCGTCCATTGCCACATGAACGACGGTTCCAGCAGTTTCCGTCTGTGCTTCGGCAAAGCCGTTCACGGCGTTCTCCTTCATCAGGCGGCTGTTTCCTGCAAGCACGGTTTTTCCGGCTATTTTTACGCGGATTCCTTGCCCGCTGATTTCTTCCGCGTCGGTAACGTTTGAGATGGTGCATTCTGCGGTATGGGTGTGCGCGTTTTTAAGTGAGGTTGCCGCCGGATGATTTGAATAGGTTTCGGCATGGGCGGCAAGCGCTACCAATTCGTCCTCTGGCAACACGTCGGGATTCATAGAATGAATTTCTGTAACCGTAAAGACTCCGCGCGTGAGGGTTCCTGTTTTGTCGAATACAGCCGTTTTAACGCCGGCAAGACCTTCTATTGCGCTGCTGCCCTTTACTAAAATGCCGCTCCTGCTTGCGGCTCCGATTCCGCCAAAGAACGTGAGCGGAACCGAGATTACCAGGGCGCATGGGCAGGATACTACAAGGAACATGAGCGCGCGGTAAATCCATTGTGTCCAGCTGGGGGTTCCTGTGGTAAGAAGACCTACGACAGGCGGAACGACTGCCACGAGCAGGGCGAGCGTGCAGACGAGCGGCGTGTATATTCTGCTGAACCGTGTGATGAAGCGCTCCGTCCTTGTCTTTCGTTCGGAGGACTGTTCTGCAAGCGCAAGAATGCGGGCGGCGGCAGATTCCTGCGCGGGGCGGCATACGGTTATCTCTAGCGGGGCGTGCGTGTTTATTGCGCCTGAAAAAACGGCGTTTCCTTCAAACACTTCGGCGGGAACTGATTCTCCAGTGAGCATGGAGTTGTCCAAAAAGGATTTTCCCTTGCGAATAATGCCGTCCGCCGGAATGCGCTCGCCGGGCTTTACCAAAATGATGTCGCCTGGTTTGAGCGTTTCTGCATCTACGGTAACTTCCTCGGAGCCGTTAATCAGCGTTGCCTTGTCGGGGCAGAGCTCCATGAGCGCGCTGATGGAGTCGCGGGATTTGTCTACGGCGTAATCCTCAAAATATTCACCGATTTGATAGAACAGCATGACGGCGACCGCCTCTGGAATTTGCCCTATGGCAAGCGCGCCGAGCGATGCAACAGTCATCAAAAACTGCTCGTCGAATATGTTTCCTTTGAAAATGTTTTTGAGCGCGCCAAGAATGACGTTCTTTCCGCACAGAATGTACGCCCCGCAGAACAGGACGACGGCGGCAGTCTGGGCAATGTTCATGCCAGCGTACATAATGGTAGGAAGCGGTGCATGAAAAAGTATCATGCCAGCGGCAAACAACGCGGCGGCGGCAATGATTTTTTTTAGGGCTGAAGAATCCTCATGTTCCGCGCACTCCCCATGCTCAGAGTGGGAATGTGAATGCCCATGCTCGTGCCCGCAACTGCATCCGCAGTCAAAATGCGCATGCGTATGTTCCGTATGGTTGTGAGCATGACCGTGGCAGCAGTCATGCCCGTGGTTTTCCTCGTGGTCGTGGCAATGCCCTTCGTGCTCATGATGATGTTCGTGGCAATGGCAATGCTCATGTTCTTCGTGTTCATGGCTGGCGTATATGGGCTGTTCTTGCTGCTGTGAATGCTCGTTATCGCTTTTCATTCGGTTATTCTCCTATGTGGTCAAGTCCTTGGCTCAGGATTGAGGTTACGTGGTTGTCGGCAAGTGAATAGATGAGGGATTTTCCGTCGCGCTCGAATTTTACCAGACCGTTTGTTTTTAGAATGCGCAGCTGGTGGCTTACGGCGCTCTGCGTCATGCCAAGCGCTTCTGCAATGGCGTTCACCGGCATTTTTGATTCCATAAGAACAAAAAGAATGCGGATTCTTGTGGAATCTCCAAAAATCTTAAAAAGCTCGGCAAGGTCAAACAGAGTGTCCTCGTCTGGCATTTGCTCAATAATGTCCTGCTTGTTCATGCATACCCCTGTAATGTTTGAACATTTGTTCATATGTTATAATCGAACACTGCTGTTGTCAATAGAAAAGTGAATGTACAAAAAAACGCCCCGAAAAATCTTTGAGCGCATTAACGCTATCGCGGTTTAAGTAAGGGTTATTTTTGGCGGCTTTCTCTAGTGATTTTTCGGCTTTTATTTGGGTGTCGGCAATATCCGTAAAAGACTTTATAGCAGAGTAAGCCGCAGAGATTCCGCCTGCTAAACCTGTAACAGCCTGCGTTACTGGTGCAATGCTTCCTTCTAATTTTACTAAAGGGTTCTTTTTAATCTGTTTTTGAAAAGAGTTAACTTTTTTACTAAGTTCGTCAATCTTGGTTTGCGCATGATTTGTTTCTGCTTCGATTTTTATAGAAATATTCTTTTTACTTGACATATATTTTTTTGTTCCTATACTTACTTATGAAGGGAGGTGTAATATGCTTTACCTTACCTTACTTATAGTCTTTATAATCCTCTGTGCAAAAACATGGTCGTACTCGGATGACGACGAAGAGATGACTGATGAAGAAATTCAGGTGGCAAACGGCTTTGGTTATCCTGACGAAGACGATTAATCATTTTAACACCTCGGCATTATGCTTTGAATAGTCAAAAAAGTGCGTCAAACTCTGCAATCTTCGCCGTTTCTTCGCTGGTAAGCGGCGGAACGATTTTCCAAGCGTTATATAATTTTTGCATCTGCGCCTTGTATTCGGGTGTGTCATTGGCTTTGGGCTGCCATGAGCGGATTTTCATCACTTCATTCAAAGGCGTGTCGTGCAAACCTTCCAGCAAGGCGCGGAATTTGTACCAGTGCAGATTCAAACTTTCGCTTAATAAATCTATTTTGTACTGCTCCATAAAGGCGGCAAAAATCATTTCTGCGTCAAGCTCGTAGTCAATGAGGATGCGGGAGTTTGGCGCGCCGTCCTGCCGGGGAAGCTCTTTAGGCGGATACGCAAAGTGTGAGAGGGCAAGAGGGGATGTCTAAAAAGAATGAATTTCGGTGGTTGAGCTTGTCGAAACCACCACATATAGCGTGTGTGGTCATTTCGACAGGCTCAATGACCGTATGCACGAAACTTATTAGACATCCCCTTTTCAGCGCATTTTGCGCGGGGGGCAAGCCGTTAAGCTTTGACCTTCAGTTCCTCATAGTCCTTTGTGAACTTTTCGGTCAGGTATTTTGTAAGGTCAAATTTGTGCGGCGTGCGGCTGCATGTGCCTATGTACTGCGTGTCGTCGCCCGCCTTTTTCTCATATATGTCCACAAAAACGGTTTCGCCCGAGGTTGTCGTAAGCGTGAACGAGGTCAGCTTGTTCGGCGGAAGCGCTGCGCTGTCGTCAAGCCAGGAGTTTACGTTCAGGAAGCATACGTTGCGAATCCACGATTGTGCTGCGTCCTGATCAAGCTCTATTGCAGGAACGTTGCCTGTGAGCGCCCAAACTGCCTTGTCGCCCGCTTTTGCGGTGTTCTGCAAGCCCCAGGTTTTTGCGCCCATCGTTATTTGTGCGGCTGCAACTGCATTTTCTTCTATAGAATAAACTGTCTTTGCGCGCAGCTCAACGGCGCTCTTTCCAAAGGTGGAGGTAAGGTTTCCGCTTACCAGAACAATGTCTTTTGCGCCGTTCACGGTGGCGTAGGTCTGGCTGCCGGTGGAGCTGGCCTTTCCAATGCGGAGTGCGGCAATCTGCTTGCCGTCCTTTGTGGCGGTTACGGTCTTTGCCTTTTCGTCGGTCAGGTTGTAGCGCGCGTCATAGTCGGCGTTTCCGATTTTTCCAACCTTGTCCAGAACCTTCACTTCTTTGAGCGCCTTAAGCATTGCGTCCACGTCTGACTTTGTCGCAAGGTAGTTGTCGGTATTGATGCTCCAGCCGTTCGCGCCGGCGGTCAGAACGGTCGTTTCTGCTGCGCTCTGAATGGTGATTGTGTCCGGCGAAAGGTCTGTCTTTATGGTCTTTACCGGGCTGATGTTTGCCAAAATTCCCTGAATGATGCAGTCGCAGGCAAGAAGCGCGCATACTACGATAAGGATTATTTTTCTCTGTGTCATACGGTTCTCCTATTTTGTCGCGGTCTCTGCGTCGCGCTCGTCGTTGGGGTTATATGCAATGTGAATGCGCCGGCGGCGGATTGCGCGCAGCCGCCACGTTACAAGACCGGCGATTGCAACAAGAACGGCAAGACCGAACTGGTTGAAGTATTTTACGATGAGCGCAAGAGCGCCCGATGTGTTTGAAAGCGTGTTCAGCGAGAGGCCTTTTGTGCGCATCGTGCAGAGGTCGGCGTTTCCGTTCATGTAGTCAATGGTGTTGCGCACGAACATTGCAATCGGCTCGTTTCCGCTGTCGTTGATAAGCTGGTTGCTAGTGATGTATGCGGTGTTCGCAACAAAAATCTTGCCGCTCTGCGTTCCTTTTGCAAGGTGAGTCGTGGTGGTAAGCGTGTCGTCCGCGTTCTGTTCCTCTGACGGAGATTTTTCAAATGCGCTCTGGAATTTTCCTTCCAAAAGAACGGCAAGGTTATACTGCTTTTCGCGCGATTTGTCGTACGGAGCCTGCATTTGGGGCGAAATCTGGAAGTTTGAGGTTTCTGCCCATGCTTTTGGCGAGGTTTTTGCAAGCACGGTGGCTTTTACGTTCTTGCCAAGCTTTTCGTCATCCAAGGAAATGCTTCCTGGCTGCAAAAGAATGACGTACCCCAAATTCCTTGTGATTACGCTTTTTGCGCTCAACTGCTTTTTTTGAAGCATGGGTGCCCAGTACATGCGGATATTTCCGTAGCCCTGCTGCTGGTAGTTGTAGCATTCCTCGTCAAAAACGTAGTTTGCGTCAAGCGTAGCGCCGTATGCGGTTAAAAGCGTGTTCAGACCGTTGTCTATAGGCGTGTACGTGGGTGCCTGATAGTAGTTTCCCTGCTCAACGCTGAATGGGTCTGCAAAAATCATGACGTTTCCGCCGCGCATGATGAACTGGTCAATTTTGTACAGCTCTTCGGTAGAAAGCGCGCTTTTTGGTCCGTTTATGATGATGGAATTGAGGTTTGCGGGAATGTCCTCTTCCGCAAGCTTTATTTCCTTAAGCTCGTACAGGTCAGAGACAAGCTTCTTGAAGTTTGACTCGCTGCCGTCCGCTGGCTCTAGGTCCGCTTCGCTGTGGCCGGTTATGTAGCCAATCTGCGCGGATTTTGCAAGCAGGCTTTCCAGACTGTCGCCGATTGCGCTCTCAATATTGGAAAGTCCTGCAATGCCGTAGCCGAACAACGAGCGCTGAATGCTGAGCGGAACCGTGCGGAACGCGTCACCGTATTCCAGCACAAGACCGAATACTCCGCTTCCCTCGCTTCCGTCCTTTTCCTTCCATTTGAAAAGCTGAAGACCGTATGTGTCGGCGGCTTCTGCAGCCTCCTCCTGCGTAGGATTCTTGCTTACGTAGGCAAGTCGGTTGAAATTCTTTTTGTTCACCGCGTTGAACGCTGCCTGAATCTGACTGTTCACGTCGTCGTAGCCGTTTATGCGGAACTGCTTGAGGTTGTCGCTTGCATACAGCGTGAGCGAGATGTGTTCGCCGTCAGAAAGCGCAGAAAGCGTGTCTGCCTGAGAAATCATCTTTGAGATTTTTGTGGTCAGGTTGTACTAAAAGCCGGAATCGCTGGTAATGCCGTCCATAAGCTCTATCGAGTCGCCGTAGACGATGGCAAGTCCCATGTAAGCCTGCTTAAAGCCCACCTCGGCGTTCTTTACCTCCTGAATCTGAACCTGCCGGATGCCGTAGCCCTGCGCGATGCGCTGGTTTTCTGGCTTGTTCATGTTAAAGAACGCATAGCTGAAGTTCTTGTTTGCCGCACCCTTGTATTCAACAAGAATGTCCTTTATGTACTGCGCGGTTCCGTTGTAGGGCGCGGGCAGATTGTCGCTGAAGAACACTTTTACAGAAAGCGGCTCCTGCAAGGTTTTTACGACGTCCTTGCTTGCGCCGCTGATTGAGTAGGATTTCTGTCCGGTAAGGTCAAAGCGCAGAAAAGCGCCGCGTCCTGCGATGTTTGCAAGAATCAGGATAAGCACGAACAGAATAAAATCGCTTTTTGAGCTTTTGAGCCAGTCAAGTATCTTTTTCATTTTGCACCTCTATTTGCGCTCGTTCTGCTGGCAGATGACCGTCAGACTGAAGAAGAATGCGGTAAGCGAGATAAAATACAGCAGGTCGCGCGTGTCGATTATTCCCCGCGAGATTGACGTAAAATGCTGGTTTGCGCTGATGAACGCAAGGAAGCTTACAATCGGTCCGGGAAGGAAAATAAGGAATTCGCTTATCATCGTAAGGACGATGCAGATTATGAACGCCGTGAAGAACGCGATAATCTGATTCTTTGTGATTGACGAGGCAAAAATGCCGATTGAGCTGAATGCCGCGCACAAAAACAGCGTTCCAAGATAGCCGCCGATGACCGGTCCTGCGTCTGGGCGACCGAACAGCAGGATTCCAACCAGATACAAAAGGGTAGGGGCTATCATCACAACGGAGCTGATGAATGACGCAAGGAATTTGCCGCAAACCACGTCAAATTCGGTAACAGGCAGTGTGAGCAGCGTTTCGATTGAGCCGGATTTTTTTTCTTCGGAATACATGCGCATGGTAAGCGCCGGAATGAAGAAGGAAAGTACCAGCGGAAGCAGCGAGAACATGTTGCGCAGGCTCGCCCTGTTCTGAAGGTAGAATGTTGTAAAGAACAAGACTCCCGTTATGATAAGGAAAAGTCCCGTTACGATATAGGCAATCGGGCTGGCAAAGTAGGCGCTCAGCTCGCGCTTCATGATGACTGTTGCAGGCTTCTGGATTTTTTTTGTGGTTCCGTTCATTTTTCTGCTCCGTTTTCTGTTGTCAATGTATGGAATACGTCCTCAAGGCTGTTCTTCTGCAGGTACAGCTCAAACAGGTCGTAGCCCTTTTCTGCAATGGCGCGGGCAATCTGAGGGCGTAGCTCGGTGCTTCCGTCTATTGAAACAAGGGCGGTCGCTCCTTCTTCGGCGCTCTCAAATGCAAGCGAGGCAATGCCGTTTATGCCGTTGAGTGCGGCGCTCAGCTCGGCTTCTGTGGCACGGGCAGTCACGCGCACGGTGGCGGCGTTGCCGTACCTTGTGCGCAGCTGTTCCGTAGGGCTGTCGGCAACCAGCTTTCCGCCGCTTATGATGATTACGCGGCTGCAAAGCGTCTCTACCTCGCTCAGAATATGTGTGGAGATGATGACGGTGCGGGTTTTTCCTATTTCCTTGATAAGGCTTCGTACGTCCTCAATCTGGTTTGGGTCAAGACCGCTGGTTGGTTCGTCAAGAATAAGGATTTCTGGGTCGTTCATAAGGGCGTGCGCAAGACCTACGCGCTGGCGGTAACCACGGCTCAGCTCGCCGATGTTCTTGTGCATGACTTCCTTTAAGCCGCATTCCCTGCACAAAAGCGGAACCTTCTCGTTCGCGTTCTGTCCTTGAATGTCCGCAATGTAGCGCAGGTAGTCGTCTACAATCATGTCGCTGTAGAGCGGCGCTGATTCCGGCATATAACCGATTTTTTTCTTTGAGCTTACGGGGTCGGCGGCAATGTCTATGCCGTCAATGGTAATTGAGCCTGATGAGGGCTTCAGGAAGCCTGTTATCATTCTCATCGTGGTTGTTTTTCCCGCTCCGTTCGGTCCCAAAAGACCTACAATCTGACCGGTCGGAATGGAAAAACTAACGTCATTTACCGCACGAAAAGTCCCGAATGTCCGGGAAACGTGAGATACTTCAATCATTTTTGTATTTCCTCCAATTTGTATTCTTAAAAAAACAAACCGCGGCGCCTTTGGTTACGCCGCGCGCTTTTTTGTGGTGCCGGGCTATGCCAGCTTAAAAAGCGCTTTCTCAAACGCGCGCTCGGCTGCCTTTTCTGCGGGCTTGTACAAAATCGCCACGTTTCCGATTATGCGCACCAACGTCGCATCGCATGAGGCGCACAGCTCCTGCGTAAGAGTCTGCTTTTCTTCTTTAAATTCATTGAATTTGATTTTTAAAAGCTCGTGATGGGCAAGGCTGTCCGCAACCTTCTGCGTAACACCTTCCGTAACGCCGTTTCCGCCTACTATGACCACTGGCTCCAGCGCATGGGCGTGTTTTTCCAAAAGCTTTCGTTGTTTACTATTTAAATTTGTCATGGTTCAAGTCTATCATAAATCAGACTATTGAACAACGATTCAACTTTTAGTATTATTGAAAAACTAAACTTGTATTTTTATTTTTAAAGAGGTAATAGTATGGCTTGGGATATTTCAAAAGTAAGAAATATCGGTATCAGTGCTCACATTGACTCAGGTAAAACAACAACTTCAGAACGCATCTTGTTCTATTGTAACAAGATTCATGCAATTCACGAGGTTCGTGGTAAGGACGGTGTTGGTGCTGTAATGGATAACATGGAATTGGAGCGTGAGCGTGGTATCACAATCCAGTCGGCTGCTACTCAGGTACAGTGGAAAGATATAACAATCAACCTTATCGATACCCCCGGTCACGTAGACTTCACTGTAGAAGTAGAGCGTTCACTCCGCGTTCTTGACGGTGCCATCATGATTCTTTGTGCCGTTGCCGGCGTTCAGTCTCAGTCAATCACAGTAGACCGCCAGCTCAAACGCTATCATGTACCGCGCGTTGCATTTGTAAACAAGTGTGACCGTCAGGGTGCAAACCCAATCCGCGTATGCAATCAGGTTCGCGAAAAGCTCGGACTTAACGCTCATATGATGGAACTTCCAATCGGTTTGGAGGACAAGCTTGAGGGCGTTGTAGACCTTGTTGGAATGAAGGCTTTGTACTTTGACGGTGCAAACGGCGAGAACGTTCGCGTTGCAGAAATTCCTGCGAACATGCAGGCTGATGCAGACAAATACCGCGAGGAGCTTTTGGATGCTGCCTCAATGTTCGATGATACATTGATGGAAGACATCATGGAAAAGGGTTACAACGACATCGACGAGGCAAAACTCATCGCTGCAATCCGCAAGGGAACCCTTGCAGAGCAGTTCGTAGGTGTATTCTGTGGTTCAGCTCACGTAAACAAGGGTATCCAGCCACTTTTGGACGCTGTAGAGCGCTATCTCCCAGCTCCAAACGAAGTAAAGAACGTTGCGCTTGACCTTGACAACAACGAAGCAGAGGTTGAGCTTGAGTCCGTTGATAACAAGCCGTGTGTTGCGCTTGCATTCAAGCTTGATGACGGTCAGTACGGTCAGCTTACCTATACCCGCGTTTACCAGGGTAAAATCAAGAAGGGCGAGGAGCTTTACAACACCCGCACAAAGAAGAGGTTCAAGGTTGGACGCCTTGTCCGCATGAACTCTGCTCAGATGGAAGATATTTCTGAAGGCTGTGCAGGCGACATCGTTGCTCTGTTCGGAGTGGATTGTGCTTCTGGTGATACATTCACAAATGGTGGCGTAAACTACTCAATGGCTTCTATGTTCGTTCCAGAGCCAGTAATCTCTCTTTCAATCACACCAAAGGACAAGCAGGCTGCTATGCAGATGTCCAAGGCTCTTAACCGCTTTACAAAGGAAGACCCTACATTCCAGACATACACAGACCCGGAATCTAACGAGACAATCATCAAGGGTATGGGTGAGCTTCACCTTGCCGTATACGTTGAGCGTATGAAGCGCGAATACAACTGTGAGGTTGTAACAGGAGCTCCACAGGTTGCTTACCGTGAGTCCATCACCGCTAAGGCAGACTTCAACTATACACACAAGAAACAGACTGGTGGTTCTGGTCAGTACGGTCGTGTAGCTGGTTTCATGGAACCGCTTGAGGAAAAGGACTACGAATTCGTAGACTCAATCAAGGGTGGTGCTATTCCTAACGAATACATTCCATCTTGTGACAAGGGATTCCAGAAGGCTATGAAGGAAGGTTCATTGATTGGCGCTCCTATCGTAGGTGTTCGCATGACTATCAACGATGGTCAGTACCATCCGGTAGACTCTAACGATAACGCTTTCCAGATTGCCGCTATTGGTGCTTTCCGTGAAGGCTACATGAAGGCTAAGCCGGCTATTCTTGAGCCAATCATGAAGGTTCAGATTGCCGCTCCTAACGAATTCCAGGGTAACGTATTTGGTCTTATCAACCAGCGCCGTGGTATCATCGGTGAAACAACGGATGAGAACAACACATCTGTTGTAAACGCAGAAGTTCCACTTTCTGAGATGTTCGGCTTCTCAACAATCCTTCGCTCCTCTACACAGGGTAAGGGTGAATTCACAATGGAATTCCTCAAGTATGCAAAGGTTCCGAATGCAGTTGCAGAAGAGCTCATTAAAAAGCATCAGGAAGAAAAGAAGGCTGGTAATAAATAACTGAAGCCAGCTCTTAGCTAGCTTGTTATTCACTGGACTTTTATACGAAGTGGACTTATCATTGATAAGTCCACTTTTTGTTTAACGTCATTATGGAGGAAATTATGGTAAAACAGGATTTGATAGATCAGAGTCCGGTGCGCATTTTTGATGCGGCTGCCGGAGGAGCGCTAAAAGCAGGTCAGCTCGGGCTGATTACGGCAAAAAAAGGCTTGGGAAAAACATCGGTTTTGGTTCAGTTTGGAATTGACGCGCTTTTGTACGACAAGCATCTGGTTCATGTTTCATTTGATCAGCATTCGTCAAACGTCATTGCATGGTACGACAGCATTCTTTCTGAAATCTGCAAAAAGAAGAACATCAGCGACTATACGGAGCTTACGGATTCCATTATCCGCGACCGCACGATTCTGAATTTCAACCAGGAATCGTTTACACTGCCAAAAGTTGTGAACACCATCAAGTCTTTAAAGGAAGGCGGAATTAAGGTGTCGGCGGTAATTGTTGACGGACTTGCGCTGCATTCTGTAACTGCCGGGGATTTAAAGGCTGTGGCAGATTTTGCGCGTCAGGAAGGAATTTTCGTATGGTTCAGCGATACCAACGAGAGCGCTTCACTTGCGGAAACCGTTCCCGAGGAACTTGCCGGCTTTTTTGCAACCGTTGCGCACATTGCAGCCCGCAAGGAAGGTGTGTATCTGACCGTGCTTAAGGCAGACGGCAAGGAACTTGATTCTGCAAGCGTTCGCCTTGACGCAAAAACGCTGCTTATGGCAAAGGAAAAGTAAAAGAAATCACTGTGCCACAGCGTCAGGCGGTGGCATTTGCCCGGCGGCATACGTGCGCTGGGGCGTTCATTGGTTACTTTTCCACGGCATCCAGAATTCCTTGAAGCCGCGGGGTGGGTTTGCCTCGTTTTCGTCCTTAAGCAGCTCGTTCCAGGGAATGCGCTTTCGAGCGGGGCTTGCCGCAGGTTCGTTCTGCTTGTCCAATTCTTCTATATAATCGTATTTTTTAAGGAGCAGGCGCAGTGCGTTTGCCCTCGCCAACTCAATGCCCGCCATGCCCGGCGCAATTCCCAGCATGATTACCGAGATGACCGCAAGAACGGTCGTGTATATGCTTACTGTTACGGAAACAACCAGATTGTCCATAAAAATAATCAGGCATTTTTTTATGCTCTTTACAAACGGATTGTGCATTTTTGCCCTGAGAGACGGATACCATGACAGCGCCATTAAAATAATAAGCGCAAGCCATAAGTCCACGGCACCGGCAAGCAGTCCTACGAAGGTTACGCTGGTCTCGCCGCGCGGAAACAGCAGGTTAAGAACAAGGACGCCACAGACCGTGCCTACCAGAATGAGCGTGAGTGCGAACAGAATGCCGTCCTTTATGCAGCCCTTGATTGCCCTGAAGAATTCCTTGAATTCAAAGCTTCCGTAATCCGCGATTTTTTCGGCGGATTCGGCCCATGCCAGCGACAGAATTGAAAATCCCGTTACGCAGATGACGCCCAGTGCAATCCAGATGTACAGATAGAAATTTGAATCCTGAAATTTCAGTCCGGGAATGCAGAGCGCGGTGGTTAGAATAACAAGAAGGTCAAGAATAAGGTTCGGAACAAAAAGGAACATGACGTTGTCCCATCCGTCGTAGAAGTTCTTTCTGAAAAATAAGCCTAACATGAAAATATAATAGTACGAATTGCGCTTTTATGTAAATTACCGTCGATTTTATTAGCAGTTTGGCTAAAGTGGGAGTATAATCAAAACATATGAAATTAAGAGCACGATTTTCACTTATTGCTGCCCTCTGCGGAGTCGAAATGGCTTTGCTTACGATTCTTACGATGGTAGGCGGAGATGTTATACAGAAGACTCAAAATTTCCAGTTCCGGCAGCAGGAATGTTCTTACGCGCTGGCGGACATCATCAATTTTTTGAATCAAACAATTTCCTGGTCTACGGACACGCAGACCGTAAGTGATGTATGGAAACAGAAGGTTGTAACGGCAAATAAAAAATTCCGCGAGCTTTCTGAGGATCCCATTACAAAGGTGTTCCCACAGGAATTCATGGAGAAGGTAGAGGACGCAAAATCCGTATGGACGCGCGTTGTTACGCAGACAAATCCGTTCAATGCGCAGATGCAGGCAATTCAGCAGACGCCGCTTACCGACGAGGAGCATCGCATCGTTCAGCGCTATGGAATCAAGACGGCGGCGACCCGCTTTGAGGATTCAGAGAACGTGCAGTCGCTTCAGTCGCGCATCATCCTCATCGAACAGCAGATGCGCGACCTTATAAAGAATGCCTCTGACCTTCAGATTGCGATGGACGAGATTTACGTTGACCTTGTTTCCGTCGTCTCAACATTCAAGCAGGTTTACCGCATTGTCATAATCGTCCTGGGGGTTATTTTTGTTCTTCTTGTGTTCATGAGCATCCTTCAGGGAACGAATGCCGTTACTCATGGCATAAAGTCCGTGCGCGACATGTCGCTCAATCTTGCCCAGCGCGACTTTACCACGGAAATTGAGCCGGCGGGCAGCAACGAGATGCAGGCTCTCATGCGCAACATGAACGACATGGTATACGAAATCAACAATTTCTTCCTTGTGGTAAAAAAGACGGCGGCAAAGGCTATTTCTTCCGGCTATTCAATCAATGATTCTTCAACCAGTACGGCGGCAGCAACGAATGAGATTAATTCCAACGTAGAGGAAATTACGATGGAATTTGACCAGATTAACGAATCAATGGAACGAGCGGTAACCGCCATAAACCTTACCAACGAGCAGGTTCGCACGCTTGTTGCGGACAACCAGAGCCAGACGACCGCCATTGATGAAAGCACGAGCGCCATTTCTGCAATGGCAAGCGCCGTTGTGGGAATCAAGGACAATGCCATAAAGCGAACCCGCGCCGCAGAAGAAATGCGCGAGCTTGTTTCGGACGGTGATAACAAGATTACCGCCACCAACGAGATTCTGCAGGAGGTCATGGGGCAGCTTGACGAGATTGGTGAGGTCGTTACGCTCATCGACTCCATTACGGAGCAGACGAACCTGCTTTCTATGAACGCGGCGATTGAGTCCGCGCATGCCGGGGAATTTGGAAAAGGCTTTTCTGTTGTTGCAGAGGAAATCCGCTCTCTTGCGGAAAGCACTGCTGACAACGCGCAAAAAATCAACGATGCCATTTCAAAAACGATTCAGAAGGTTACGGAAGCTCACGAGTCCAGCAAGCTTGCGTCCGTTGCGTTTGCAAAGGTTTCAAATCATTCTGTAGAGATGATTGATTCCTTCAAGGAAATCACCCATGAGATTGCGAACATTGACGACCAGACGCGCCAGATTACGCAAAAAACCGACATTACGGCAAGCACTGCGGACAAAATCAATTCGTACTGTACAAACCTTGCCGCTCAGCAGGAAACGGTTGCCTCTGAAATTGACGCAATCCGTATGCTGTTCAAGGACGCGCTTTCTGCCATTCATGAAATCAGCCGCGGAACGGAGGACATCGTAACGCGAATGAACGCCGTAGGCACGCTCAGCAAGGAAAGCTATAAGAATATGACGGCGCTGGAGAATGTCCTTGAGGAATTCCAGACAAACGACGATGACGACGACGCGGAACGCATTGAGAAGGTTGATGAGTCTGCCGTTGAGACGAATCTTTCTGACGAACTGCGCGCTCAGCTTGAGGCGGACTTTCACGAGCTTTCTGGCGATGGCGATGCGGAATACGATGAAGACGCTGAATTTGAGCCTGAAGATGAGTTTGGCTCTGAATCCTACGACACTGCGGAGACGGAAGAGGAGCAGACCTCGGATTCTTCTGACGACGATGAGCCGAAGACCGGACTTTCTGATTCTGACGATACCGATAGCGAAGAAAACTCCCTGCCCGCGGAACCGAGCGAGGAGATGTTCCGAACCCCGGAAACGATTTAGAATTTAAGACGTGAAAAAAACTGCATGAGGAAAATGAACTTGCAGCATTGCCTTATGCAGGTTCTTTCCGCATTGACCAACGCGACGCATATTTCTATAATAGTATTCAACAGGGACAGAGACGTGATGTCGGTGTCCCTTTATTTTTTAGAGGTGTGAAATATGAAAAAAATCATCGTTGTAGCGGCTCTTTGCGCGATTGTTGGTTCGTTGATTGGCTGTTCAAAAAAGGCGGAGCCGGGCGAATTCACCATTGAAAAGGATGTGCTTAAGGTTGGAATGGAAATTGGATATCCTCCGATGGAATATTTTGATGCCGACGGAAAAACGCCGATGGGCTTTGATGTAGAGCTTGGCAAGGCTGTTGCCGCAAAGCTTGGTCTTAAGGTAGAATTTGTTGACACCGCTTGGGACGGTATTTTTGCCGGTCTTGAGACAAAAAAGTATGACTGCGTAATGTCTGCGGCTACAATCACGCCGGAGCGCTTGAATTCAATGGATTTTTCTGTTCCATATGTTGGAAACGGTCAGACAATCGTCGTTCGTTCTGACGCGGCGGCAAAGCCGTCTAAGCCGGAGGAGCTTTCGGGGCTTACCGTTGCATATCAGGCAGAGACAACTTCTGATTTGTTCATGGAAAAGCAGGCTGCTGCTGGACTTAAGTTCACTGCGGCAGAATTTGACAAGGTCATCAATGCGTATGAGGAGCTTAAGCTTGGTCGCTGCGACGCGGTTGTAAGCGACGCTCTTGTATATGCGAACTATGCTGACGACCCTGCGTATGTTTCTACATGGGTTGGCTCTGCGGACGAATTCTTTGGCGTTGCGATGCGCAAGGGAAACACCGCTCTTGTAGAAAAGGTGAACGCCGCTATTTCTGAATTGTTTGCGGACGGCACGATGAAGCAGATTTATGAGAAGGTGTTCGGCTCAGACTTGACTTCCACCGTGCGCTAAGAGCGCTCCGGCTTTTATAAGAGGATACAATGACTGCATTGCAAAAAATAATCGGCTGGATTCCGGCTCTTCTTGATGGCGCTAAAATTACGATTCTGCTTACTCTTACGTCGGTTTCTGCCGGGGTTGTGCTGGGGCTGTTCCTTGCGCTTGGAAAAATGTCAAAAAAGCAGGTGCTGAAAAAACTGTGCGGTGCCTACATATTTTTCTTCCGCGGAACGCCGCTCCTTATGCAGCTGTATTTTTTGTACTTCGGACTTCCAAAACTGTGTCCGGCGTTGACGCTCCGCAATAAATTTCTTGCGGCGTTCATTGCATTCTCCCTTAATTCGGCGGCGTACATGGCCGAATACATTCGCGCGGCAATCCAGTCCATAGACAAGGGGCAGAAGGAAGCGAGCCACGCGCTTGGATTCACCTATTGGCAGACGATGGGCTTGATTATTGTTCCGCAGTCAGTGCGCCGTCTTATTCCTTCCATTGGAAATGAATTCATCATGGTTTTAAAGGATGCGTCGCTCGTGTCGCTTATAGCGCTTGAGGATATTACCAAGGTTACCCGCAGCATTGCGTCCTCGTCCGGAAACGAATTGGTGTACGTGCCGGCAATGATTCTGTATCTGATTATCACGGCGGTATTCAGTTATGTGTTCCATAAGACAGAAAAGCATTATTCTGTGTACGAGTGAGGTTGCGTGCTATGAGCATTCTGAAAACAGAGAATATTGATGTTTCATTCGGTGATTTGCACGTTCTGAAGGGCGTTTCGCTTGAGGTTGCGCCGCAGGAGGTTGTGTGCATCATCGGACCGAGTGGCGCAGGAAAATCGACCTTTCTGCGCACGCTGAACCATCTTGAGAAAATTGATTCCGGCAGGATTCTTATAGAAGACAAGCTGCTTGATGAGTACAAGGACGGAAAGCCTGTATACCGCATGCCCAAAAAGGAGCGGAACCAGATTTTGCTTGAGATGGGAATGGTGTTTCAGCGCTTCAATCTGTTTCCTCATAAAACAGTGCTTGAGAACGTCATGATTGCGCCGCTCCATGTGAGAAAGACTTCAAAAGAACAGGCAAGGGCTACGGCGCTGGATTTGCTTTCCCGCGTGGGGCTTGCCGATAAGGTTTGCGAGTATCCGAGCAAGTTGAGCGGCGGACAGCAGCAGCGCGTTGCGATTGCGCGGGCGCTTGCCATGGAGCCTAAGATTATGTTGTTTGACGAGCCGACCAGCGCGCTTGATCCGGAATTGGTTGGCGAGGTGCTTGCCGTCATGAAGCAGCTTGCAGAAGACGGTATGACGATGGTTGTCGTTACCCATGAGATGGGCTTTGCCCGCGAGGTTGCTGACCGCGTCGTATTCATGGAAAAGGGAAAAATCGTTGAGGAAGGAAAACCTTCTGAAATTTTTGGCGCTCCCAAAAGCGAGCGTCTTCAGCAGTTCCTTAAGAGCGTGCTGAAATAATTGCATTAATCTCTATAGTTAAAAAATGCCTATGATGTTCTTACAGTTTTTGATTCTGATTGCGGGATTCGTCTTTCTTATAAAAGGCGCGGATTTTTTTGTGGACGGAAGCGCGGCTCTTGCGAGGATGTTCAAGGTGTCGCCGCTGGTAATCGGGCTTACGATTGTGGCTCTGGGCACCAGCTTGCCGGAGCTTGCGGTAAGCACATCTGCCGCAGTGCAGGGCGCGAACGAAATTGCGCTCAGCAACGTCGTAGGCTCCAATCTGTTCAATCTGCTGGGCGTGCTGGGAATTTGCGCAATCATTCATTCCGTTCCTGTTGAAACTGAAATTCTAAGGCGGGATTTTCCGTTCTCTATTTTTATAACGCTTGTCATGCTGTTCGGCTCTGTAAGTCCGGCGCTGCTGAGCGGTTCATTTGCGCGCTCGCCCATGCTTTCGGAAGCGGGCATGGTCTCACGCATTCTGGGGCTTGCGCTTCTTACTCTGTTCGTGCTGTATCTTGTGTACATTGTGTATGATGCCAAAAAAAAGCCGCAGCCGGATGACGGCGCGGAGCCAATGCCGCTGTGGCGCTGTCTTTTGCTCATTGTGCTTGGCGTTGGGCTTATTATTGCTGGCGGGCAGTGCGTCGTGCAGAGCGCAAAAAAAATAGCGCTTGCATTTGGCATGACTGAGACGCTGGTAGGGCTTACTATTGTGGCGCTTGGAACCTCGCTTCCTGAATTGGTTACGTCAATCGTTGCCGCTCACAAGGGCGAAACGGAGCTTGCTGTTGGAAACGTGGTCGGCTCCAATATCTTCAATATCCTGTTTATTCTGGGGGTGTCTTCCTCAATTCATCCTGTTTCGGTAAATGCCGCGTCCGTGTACGACATGCTGATTCTTGTTGCGGTCAGCCTTTTTTGCTGGCTTTTTTGTGCGACAGGAAAGCGCGTTTCCCGCATCGAAGGAATTCTTATGGTTCTTATGTATGCGGCGGCAATGACTTTTGCCGTTTTGCGCTAGGCATTTGCACGCAACAAAACGGTTAAGTGTCCGCTAATTTTCGCCGAAAAGAAAATGTATGCCGTCTAATAGTTACGAAAAACCAGATTTTTGGTCTCAGAAAGCATTCTCGGAAGGCTATCCTGCACGTTCAGTGTACAAACTGAAGGAAATGGACGAGAAATTTGGAATGATAAAAAAGAACTGCAATGCGCTTGATCTGGGTGCCGCTCCCGGAAGCTGGACTACCTTCTTGCTTCGGAATTTGGGGGAGGGCGGTCGCGTTACCAGCTGCGATTTGAATCCGCTTGCAAAAAATGTGCGCGGTGAGAACCTGTTCTTTATTCAGGGAGACCTGAACGATGCCGCCGTGCGAAAGCAGATAAAAGAGCGCGGTCCATTTGACCTTGTTGTGTGCGATGCTGCGCCGCTTACCACCGGAAACCGCATTGTGGATACAGCCCGCTCCGAACAACTTGTGGAGATGGCAATCTGGTATGGCGAGTCGATGCTTAAAAAAGGCGGCAACTTTTGCGTGAAGATTTTTCAGAACGGCGACCAGCAGAAATTTCTTAAGAAAATGCGCGAGATTTTTACGCTCGCAAAGGGTTTTAAGCCGGAAGCATGCCGTTCGGAGTCTTTTGAGACATTTCTTGTTGGCATAGAACGAAAATAGGTGATAAAATTATGGATAAATTCAGTGATTACAAAAAGAATTCAGTTACTATGAGTTTTCAGACAGTGTGGTATAGATTTATTAATTCACGGGTAAGACGGATTGTTCTTGCCTCTCTTGCTTCGTTCTGCGTGGGCGGTGTCATTGCGTTCGGCGCGTTGTATCTTGCCGGAAATTTATATGTGGAAAAAGGTGTCGGTGGTTTGGAAACGTCCGCCGTTCCGTCATTTACAGAAAGCGCGGAGCTTGCGTCTGTTCGTGTGCCTGCCGCAGAGTCTGACGACACGCTTTTGCATGACGGGCTTGCACAGGAGCTTGAGTCTGATGCGACCGAGGCAGACAGCCTTGATGCAGCGGCTTCAGTGCTCAGTCAGGATGCCTATTCTTCGGACGGGCTTGAGCTGTGCTATTCAACCTATCGTGTAAAAAAAGGCGATATGATTGGCTTTATCGCCGACAAGTTCAACATCACGCAGGATACTATTATAAGCGTGAACAACATTCATCAGTCGCGCCTATTGCAGATAGGTCAGTACCTTAAGATTCCGAGTATGCCGGGAATAGTGTATACCGTGCGCAAAAAGGGCGAGACCGTTAATTCCATTGCAGAAAAATACGAGGTGAGCGCGGAAAAATGTGCCCGCGTGAACTATCTTGTGCCCGAGGAAGAGCTGGTGGTTGGCTCCAGCCTGTTCGTGCCGGACGCGCAGCTTGACTGGGTTACCCGTCAGGAAATCAACGGAGACTTGTTCCATAAGCCGCTCCATTCGCGCTATTGGCTCAGCTCATATTACGGCTGGCGCGAGTCTCCGTTCAGCGGAAAGCGCTCCTACCATTCCGGTGTGGATATGGCGGCTCCGATGGGTACGGCAATCTACGCGGCGCTGGGCGGAACCGTAACGTCCGTAGGCTACAACAATGTATACGGAAACTACGTTATCGTAACGCATCATTCCGGCTACAAAACGCTCTACGGACACATGAGCGCCATTCTTGCGACGCGCGGACAGTACGTTGACACGAACACCCGGATTGGCAAGGTCGGAAGTACCGGCATGAGCACCGGCCCGCACCTTCATTTTACCGTCTATAAATTCGGAAAAACCGTAAACCCCGCCGCTTTGTGGAAATAGCGCGGCTTTCCTTTTGCTCCTATGCCTTGACAGTCATTTGATTTTTATTAAAATTATTAGTATGGCAAAAGAATCAAAGGGTGGATTTTTGTCTAATTTATTCTCATCGCTTTTTGGCAGCGGCGACGCAGATGCGGACAAAAAAAGACAGTTAAAATCAATAGCAAAACGGCTTTCAAAATCTCGGTTTAAGAATTTCTATAAATTCAGCGGAAATGAAATCCTTCCGCCGCTTGGAAAAACCTTCTATGAAATATACAAGGCGATTTACCCGGTGCAGGTAATGTTCAACACGATTCAGAATCAGAACCTGCTGAAGCATCTGGTCATCGACTTTGCACTTCCAGAGGACATAAAAAAACTTGAGGAAACCTTGAATGAAGAGAGCATCAAGGCGCTTGCAAAGGAAATTCCGATTGAAAATCTGAGCAAGCAGGCTACGGAACGGCTCTCGCAGTTTTCTGATTATTTTACGCTTGAGAAAATCACCGAAATCGACTATCTGTACAAGCAGTTCATGGCGCTTAGGACCGTCGCTTCGTTTGATTATTACTTCCTGCTTAAGAAATTCGACAAGACGATACGCGAGGGTGATTTTACCAACCCACCGCATTTTGAAAAAATCAATGCGGAATATGTGAGCAACGAGCTTAAGGATTTCATTGAGTCTGTATGGGAGATTCCCTTTGACGCGGAATGGACGAACTTGTTCAAGCTGCTCAAGAATTTTAAGGGAACGGAACCGATTCAGATTGGCTTGTGGCGCAAAATTGTTGCCCGCCTGCAGACAATCCGCCTTTCTGAGGCGTTTGAGATGGTAATCCGCCTTGCGACCTCGGATCCGGGCTATGTTCCCAACGTTCAGAGCAAGAATGAGTCAATAGTGGAGCCGTATCTTGACAGCGTAAAGAATGAGGTTGAGAAGACGATTCGCCAGCTGGTGGAAAGCGCAAAGTCTGCAAAAACAAACGATTTTGCCTCTCAGCTGTTTGGCGACGTTGAGCTTAATCAGATTCGCAATTACACGGACGCACTTAAGCCTACCCTTGAGCGCAAGGGTATTTCCTACTACTTGAACTATCAGGGCTTGAACTATCTTAAGGCGTTCCTTATTGAGGTCGTAAAAAAAGATTTGCGTGAATACTATGACATCGTCATTATCCGCGGAAAATGGACGACGCAATCCCTTACCACTTCGTTCAGCGACTGCTACAACGCGCTTTTGGGAACTTCGGATTCAATCACCACGTTTGACAACGAGCTTGCCGAGGACGGCGCAATCGGTATAAAGATAAAGACTATGCTTCCAAAGACGGAGCGCGACGGAAGTTCCAAGAACATTGTGAACCGACTGGTGACGGAAGCGAACGAGACGGCGTACACCTTCATTATGGAAAGCCTGCGCAATATAGTTACTATCGGAAAAATCGTAAAGTCGCTTGTTGACGACTGCGCGAAGCAGAAGCCGGAGCTTGTGTCAAACTGGAAGGAGCTTGAGCATTTTGCCGATACTCCTATGAAGGACATGAGCGTTGCGCTTTACAAAAAAATCTATCTGTTCACTTCATTGATGAAAAGTTGCGTCGTTCCTATTGAATGACGGCACGCAGAACAAAAAAAATGCGGGCTTCTTTTGATGCCCGCATTTTTTTTGTATATGGCGTTTTTTATGCCTGCGGAACTATCCACTCGCGGTGCAGGTGTGTTGAAATCTTTTTTACGAATACGTCGATGTTGCTCATGACAAAGCATGCGCAGTAAATTGTTACAGAGCCGCCAATCAAAAGACCGTACGAGATGGAAAGCGAGCGATTTGCAAGACCGGGAACCTGAACCAGGGACACGAACAGCAGCGCGGTCATGATAAAGCCGCCGATAATCCAGCCGGCAAGCGGAAGCGGCTTTGCGGACGCTTTTTTGTACAGCGAGCCGTCGATGTTCTCCATTGCCTTGCGGATTGCTTCGTCCGTTACCGGGGAGTCCACGCTGAGCGGCTTTGCAATGCAACGTTCCGCGTATGAAAGCATTTTTATCTTGCGGCGGCATTCCTTGCAGGTCAGCATATGGCGCGTCAGCTTGAACGGCACGTGCTGTCCCTTGTCCAGCATAAGGTATTCGTCAAGCATGGTCTCGCAATGTTTATTGTTCATGGTATTCCTCCAGTTTTTTCTTAAGAATCTTTTTTGCCCTGAAAATATGGGATTTTATGGTGTTAAGCGGAAGTTCCGTTATGTCGCTTATCTCCTGATACGGAATGTCGTAGTAAAAGTACATTTCGATACAGATGGCGTATTTTTGTGGCAGCTCCTGTACCGCCTCGCGGATTGCGCTCTGCGTGATTTTGCGAATCTGCTGCTCTTCAGGCGTGCTGTCATTTACGTCCGGCAGGGCAGCTTCATCGTCCAGGGGCTGTGTTTCCTTGCGGCGGTTCAGTTCGTTTATGGCTGTGGTGTAGGCGACACGCATGAGCCATGTTGAGAACTGTGATTTTCCTTGGAATGTGGAAAGGCGCGTGTAGACTTTTATAAAAACGTCCTGCACAAAGTCTTCTGCGTCCACCTCGTTGTGAAAGAATTTTATGCCGAAATAAAAAAGCCGCGTCTTGTAATGGGTCATCAGCGTCTCAAAAGCCCGCTGGTTTCCGCGCAGCGTTGCGCTTACAAGAGAAAAATCGCGCTTTTTTGTAAGGTCTCGCTCCAGCTTTTGAAGCAGCTCATTCGGCATAAGGAATCCGCTCAGTCTTTTTTATGAAAATCAGGAAAAAAGTGGTAGAACAAGAGCATGCAGATTCCGATGACGGTGGGAACAAGCCCGCCGAGCAACGTATATGAGAAGCCGTCAAGAATGGCGAACACAAGCGAAAGCGTGGCTCCAACGCCAGTAAGCAGAAGACCGGTCAGCAAGGAAAATGCCGCAAAGTTAAAGCTTTTTGGCACGAATGTTCCGGTTTTAATCTGCAATTTGATTTCATGATGCCGCCACAAAATATAGAAGAAAACGATGACCGCGCCAAACGTGATTCCTACAATCGGCACGATTGAGATGATGACCTGTGCGGCAATTGATGTAATGGGCTGTTCCATTTTTTACTCCCGTGGAATACAAAAAATTGTCTCTCTATTTAAAAAGACACGGATTCTGTTAAAAGGTTGCGCTCATTCAAGGTAGTTGAATTCCTCAAAGTACACGTCCTGAATTTTGTTCAGGACGAGCATGTCGTTTATAAGTCCGCGCAAATCCTCCTTGATTCCATTTTCGCCGCGGGCGGTAAGCTCTGCCTTTGTGCGAAGCGCCACGTACTGCATGATGACACCTTTGATGGCAGTGTTCTTGCGCGAAAGTTCCTCAAAGAATTCTGTGTCGCCCGCCGTGTACGAAAAATACGGCGATATGATGAGCGTGGTGCCGCTTTGCTCCTGCTTTGCGGCGGCGGTTACGGCGCGGAGCCTGCCGATTCCCCGGTAGGCAGCGCTTGGCTCTGTGCCGCGCGCCATGCTTTGCGCCTGACGCACAAGATTCGTGCTTCGGCGCTTTTTTATGCCGGGAACGGCAAGCGTGGTGAGTGCTATGATTAGCGCCAAAAAGCAGAGGATTATGGTAAGTATGCCGTTTAAAGAGAGCCGTGAAATTTTCATGTTCGTTCCTTGTATGCGCGTGCGAGGGCTGCGGTTTTGCCGGAAATGCGCGCGGTTATGCGTACTGAATTTTCCTGCCAGTCTTCCGTGGTTATAACGCCGTCGCATCGGATGCGCTGGATAAGGGCGGCTTCTGCAAGCGGAATGACGAACGCCTCTTCCGTTCCAAGCAGTGCCTCGCTTATGCGGTCAAAAAGCTGGTCAAAACCAAAGCGTGTTTTTGCGCTTACCCGCACCGCGTCCGGAAACAGAACGGCAAGCCGGGCTTTTGCAGGCTCGTTTCCTTCGATGGTGTCCCATTTGTTCAGAATTATAAGGCGCTCGTTTTGGTCTGCGTCAATTTCCTTTAGAACCTGAATGACCGTGTTGAATTCCGCTTCATGCTGCTCGTCGCCCGCGTCTATGACTATAAGCTGAAGGTTCGCGTTTTTTGCTTCTGCAAGGGTTGACTTGAACGCGTCTATAAGGCTGTGCGGAAGGTTTGAGATGAATCCAACCGTATCAGTAAGAAGAATGCCGTTTCCGTCCTTTAGGTTGAGCTTGCGGGTGAGCGGGTCGAGCGTTGCGAACAGCTTGTTTTCCACAAAGGCATCCGCGCCGGTAAGCGCGTTCAGCAGGCTGGATTTTCCGGCGTTGCGGCAGCCTCGCCTTCGGTATGGTTCCCCGGCTGGATCGACTACGTCAAGGCACACCCGATTCAATCTGAAATTGTATATCTGAGCCTGGGCGACCGGGAGGAGCGGACGAAAAACCCCGTCATGGCGGCGGTGGGGATCTGCATCCGGACCCAGCTGGAACTCCTCCGGGAGGCCGGAATCGATTGTGTTCTCGAATGGAATCAGGGGAACCACTTCAAAGACCCGGAAAAGCGCACCGCAGCGGCTTTTTCCCGGTGCATGGAGAAAGTGCTGGAAAACCCATAGGTCGGGTAGACCACATTCTGTTAAATGCACCTTGCATTTTGATGCATTCAATGATAAAATATTCAGACTAGCAAGTATGGATCAA
>CAKZZR010000248.1 GCA_937885475.1 uncultured Treponema sp. | reverse complement strand
ATGGTTCCGCGCCGAGGAAGGCCGATGTACGCCATGAAGGTTATCTCTGATTTTGGAAAGCGCGTCATTGAGCGCAATCAGATTCCGATTCTTTTTCCGGAAGGAACGAGGACGAGGGACGGTAACGTGGGAAAATTCTATTCCGCGGGCTTCCGCAAACTGAACGAATGCACGCGGCTTCCGATTGCTACATGCGCCTTGGACGGTGGCTGGCAAATCCGTGATTTAAAGAATATCATGACTAACCTTAAGAACGGAAGCTATCGCGTAAAGGTTCTGAAGGTGTTTGAAAGCCCGTCCACCAAGGAAGAAGAGGTGCGGATTCTTGAGGAAAGCCGTTCACTCATTCAGGCTCAGCTGGAGGCGTGGCGCATGCTTCCCGCAAATCAGCGCTAGAAAAGTGCAAAAAAAAACGCGTTAAAAACAAACAGGGCAGCCTTGCGGCTGCCCCTTTTTGCGCTTAGGCAACGATTATTTAAAATCCTTAGGACGTCTTTCATCACGTTTACATTTCTGGCATTCAGCCTGATTCTTAAGTCTGCCATTTTCAATCATTGTTTTCATTATGATTTCGCCACCACAGTCAGGGCAAATGAATTTTTGTGTTGCAACAGTAGTACGAGAGTTTTTACTAGCTCCGGCCATGGTGTTCCTCCATAAAAAGATTAATACGTATTAGAACAATACTATAACGATTCTTAGCATCTTAGTCAATGTGAAAAAAAATCTGACGGCATGGAAGTTTTTGCACTGCAATTGACAAAAGATTTTCGGTTCAGTATTATATTCAAAGTTAACAATTTTTGGGGGTTCCCTTTGGCTACTAAGAAATCATCTGCTGAAAAACGTCATGCACAGAGTGAAGTTCGCCGACTTCACAACAAGGCTATCAAAAGCACATGTAAGACATACGCAAAACAGTTTGTAGAAGCTGTTCATGCTAAAGATCAGGCTCTTGCACAGGCTAAGCTCAACACTCTTATCAGTGAACTTGACAGTGCTCGCAGCAAGGGAGTTCTTACACGAAACGCTGTTTCTCGCAAGAAGTCTCGCATGACAAAACTGTACAATGTTTCTTTCGCTGCAGAAGCAGCAAAATAACTTTTAAATAAGTTATTGTGTAAAAATCCAGTTGGGTCTGCTCAACTGGATTTTTTATTCGTGCGGAGGCTCTAATACCTTATGAGAACGAACGATACCCCGCTGCTTGCGGCGGGGTTCGTTCATTTTTCTTTATTTGCGCTTTGCTGCAAAATCTGTTTCAGGAGGTTTTTATATGTCTGGAAAAAAAGTGACTAAGAGCGATTTGGTTGATGCCATCTATTTTAAATCAGACTGCGAGAAATATCTGATTCAGGACATTGTTGAGAAATTCATTAAGGAAGTAAAGCGGTCTCTTGAGGACGGCGCAACGATAGAGCTCAGGGGCTTTGGAACATTTGAGCCACGCCTGCGCAAGGGACGCTCTGTTGCACGCAATCCAAAGACGGGAGAGCATCTTTCTGTTGAGCCGCATTATGTGGCGGCATTCCGTTCCGGCCAGGATTTGAAGAAGGCGATGTGGAAGCTTGATCCTGATAAAAAATCAAAAAAATAACCGATGACCGCGCTTTTTCTGCTCGCGCTTTCTGCGGTGCTTTTTGCCTCGCAGAATTCCATTGCCGCATGGATTATGTTCGTGCCGCTGTTCCTTTTGGTGCGAAGGCTTCCGTTACGTTGGCTGGGGCTTTTTGGCGCGGTGTACGGCTTTGTTGCTTACATTCTTTTGTTGCCGTGGCTCTTTAGGTTCAGTCCTCCGGCAATGCTGGGCGTGGGCGTTCTGTATTCTGCGTTGTGGCTCGTTCAGTTTTTTGTGCTGAAATTGGTGCAGGAGCGGGCGAAAGGGGGGGCGTTCTTGCTTCAGCCGCTCTGCGTTGTTCTGTTTGAATTCATAAAAACGCGCGGCTTCTTTGGCTTTTCCTATGGGGTTTCCGGCTACACACAGTATAAGAATCTGCCTCTCATTCAGATTGCCTCGTTTTGTGGCGTTTTTGGCGTGAGCTTTTTGCTTGCGTACTGCTCGTCCGTGGTTTATGAGGTTTGCTTTGTTCAAAAATCCGTAAAAAATAAAAAAAGCGTCATGCTGATTTGCTCGCTCATGTTTTTTGTGCTTGGCTCCTCTGCGTACGGAGCGCTCCGCATTCATCGGCTCAAGGCGCGCGATTCCCTTGCAAAAAAAATAACGGTTATTGCCGTTCAGCATGACACTGACCCCTGGAAGGGTGGCATTGACGCGTACGAGGCGGACGTGGAGCGCCTTATAACGCTTACGGAGGACGCGCTTTTAAAAAATCCAGAAGCGTCGCTTGTTGTCTGGCCGGAAACGGCGGTCGTTCCTTCTATCCTAAAGCATTATGACGGAACGGATGAGCGTCGCAGGAATCTGGTTCGGCGGCTCCTTTCGTATATAGACGAAAAGGATGCCGTTTTTGTGATTGGAAACCAGCATGTGCAGGGCGGAAGCTCCTATAACAGCGCGTTCGTGTTCATTCCCGGAAATAATGTCGTTCCGCCAGCGCCTGAGCATTATGAAAAAATGCACCTTATTCCACTTACGGAATATTTTCCGTATGAGGCAGAGCTTCCCGCAATCTATCATGCGCTGGAGTCTGCCGACACCCACTTTTGGACGCCCGGAACGAAGGCGGCCGTTTTTTCTGCGGGAGACTTCCGCTTTTCCACGCCGATATGCTTTGAGGATTCCTTTGGCGCGGACTGCCGCCGCTTCTTTAATGACGGTGCGCGCGCTTTTCTTAATCTGAGCAACGACGCGTGGGCAAAAAGCCGGCGCTGTCAGGTGCAGCACCTTCAGTGTGCGGTGTTCCGCTCGGTGGAGAATGCCGTTCCAAGCGTGCGAAGCACCGCGAGCGGCGAGACCTGCGCCATCACCTCATGGGGGCGCATAGAGTCAAGGTGCCTGCCGTTCTGCCCGGCGGTAAGCGTGAGCCGCATTCCCGTTCTGCCTTGAAACTCGCGCGAAAATAGGCTACACTACATTCCATGGCAGACGAAAAAGAAGTGGTTAATGCAGAAAATTCCCGCGATGATGAGAAGCGCACGCTCACCGTATTCGGCCCGGAAACAGAATTTGACGGCGTGCTTGAATTCAGCGATGACTTGATTATCACCGGAAAATTCAACGGAAGAATCCGCTCCACCGGAAATCTTGAGGTTGCCCGCGACGCAATCTGCACTGTAGAAAAAATTTCTGCCCGTTCAATTGAAATTTCAGGCTCCGTTACCGGCAATATTGAAGCCGAGGAACGCGTTGAGATTTGCAGCGGAGGCTCTGTGAAGGGCGACATCGTTACTGCCCGGCTCAGAATCGAAAGCAACGTTGATTTTGACGGTCAGATTACGATGCTTGACAAAATCCCCGAGGAAAATCTGTTTTCGTCCGCCTCCAATGAATATAAGCAGGCGATGGTTTTGCGTACCGACATCATCGAGTAAATGTTGACACGTTCAGAAAAAAAGTGTATTACTATTCTAGCACTTATATTTTAGGATTTTCTTAAGTTTCCGATTATCTTTTCAAAAATATATAAATCTTAACAAGCAAATGGAGTTTTTAATGGCCTTTACTAGACGGCGCAAAGCCGAAGAAGGTGCAGACGAACAGATTCAGGCAGAAAATGAGCAGAATCAACTTGATTTTGACGCTCAGCCGGAATCCTATGAAGCATCAGGTTCAATTTCAAACGACGGAGACGACTATTCCCGGGAAGAAGAGAATTATGCTCCCTCAGAAGCGACGGCAGAGGGCAGTGGTGAACCCACCGAGCAGTCCGCACAGGGAGACGAGAATGGGGAAGGCAGACGGACGGTGCGCGTGATTCGCACGCACAAGCGCGTTCCAGTTCGCAGCAATTCTTATTCAGAGCAGAGTCATGATGAGGCTCAGGGTGAGGGCGCTTCTGAATCAGAGCAGCCGCGCCAGTACACACGCTGGAACAACAACCGGGGAAGCAATAACGGTATGCAGCGCCGTCCAATGAACGGCCGGCGAACTTTTCACAGTGAGATGCCTGTTCCTACGGGAGCGGTAGACCCGTCTATCATGCAGACGGCAAGCACGGATGCGAATGATGACAACGCAGGTAAGCCGCGGCTTCTGATAAATGACCTTACTGCGATGGGCATGCACGAGCTTCGTGACCTGGCCGTAAAATATGGATTCAATGCTGATGACCTTGCTCCTATGAAAAAGCAGGAGCTTATTTTTGTAATCCTCAAGGCTCACACGGAGCATGGAGGAATCATCTTTGCCTCTGGTTCGCTTGAAATTCTTCCTGACGGCTACGGATTTTTGCGAAGCCCTCAGAACAGCTATCTTCCTGGTCCTGATGACATCTACATCTCTCCAAGCCAAATTCGCCTGTTCAACCTTAAGACCGGCGACACCGTTTATGGTCAGACAAGAAGCCCTAAGGAAGGCGAGAGGTTCTTTGCCCTGCTTCGCATAGAGACCGTGAATTTTGACGAGCCGCGCGTTGCTCAGACCCGCATTCCGTTTGAGAACCTCACTCCGCTTTATCCAAAGGAAAAGCTCCGCCTTGAGACGATTTCAACGGAAGTTTCAAGCCGTATCGTTGACCTGTTCAGCCCGATAGGTAAAGGTCAGCGACTTCTTATCGTGGCTCCGCCGAAAGCCGGAAAGACCACTCTCATGCAGAAAATCGCGAATTCAATCACGACTAACCATCCAGAAGTGTACCTCATCGTTCTTCTTATTGATGAGCGCCCTGAGGAGGTTACCGAGATGGAGCGTGCTATAAAGGGCGAGGTAATCTCGTCTACGTTCGATGAGCAGGCTACGCGGCACGTTCAGGTTGCCGAGATGGTATTGGAGAAGGCAAAGCGCCTTGTTGAGCACAAGCGTGATGTTGTTATCCTTCTTGACTCAATCACGCGTCTTGCCCGCGCATACAACGTGACTGTTCCTACGTCCGGAAAGGTCCTTTCCGGTGGTGTTGACTCTAACGCATTGCACCGACCTAAGCGATTCTTTGGTGCCGCACGAAACATAGAGGAAGGCGGCTCTCTTACAATCATTTCTACGGCTCTTGTTGAGACCGGAAGCCGCATGGATGAGGTCATCTTTGAGGAATTCAAGGGAACCGGTAACAGCGAGATCAATCTTGACAGAAAGCTTTCTGAGCGCCGCCTGTTCCCGGCAATCAACATCAAGAAGTCCGGAACCCGCCGCGAGGAGCTTTTGCTTACCGAGAACGAGCTTCAGAAACTCTGGATTCTGCGCAAGGTGTTCGGGCCTATGGAAGACACTGAAATCCTCGAGCTCATCCTTGACCGCATGAAGAAGAGCAAGACGAACGATGCCTTCCTTGCAAGCATGAACGTCGGAACGGCTGGAATGTAAGCGTTCCTGAACGGAAATTACACGAAAGACCTGCTGTGCCACGGTGCAGAAGGTCTTTTTTATGCGGAACGGTCGGCAAGAATGCAAAAATGTGCTACAGTCTGAGCTATGGAAAATAAGGACTCGTATCAGGCGGATTTGTTTACGAACCGCCTTAAAAAAAAATACAGGGAGCTTCGCAAGTGGGCCAGAAAGAGCGGGGCGGGCTGCTACCGTGTGTATGACCGCGACATTCCCGAAATTCCGCTTTCATTGGACGTGTATGAATTCCTGCCGGAGGAGCTGCATGGCAGCGATGAGCGTAAGGCATTTGTTGCGGAGCAGAACGCGCGTGTTGCTGCAAATGACCCGCTCATAGAAAAGGAGCTGGAATCGCGCCGATATGCCGTGCTGTACCTGTATGAGCGCCCCTATGAAAAGCCAGAGGACGAGGAAACTGCGTGGCTTTCTCTTATGGCGATAAGCGCAAGCTATGCGCTCAGCATTCCGGTCTCACATGTGATAAAAAAAATGCGCCGCCAGCAGAAAGGCTTGAGCCAGTATGAGAAGTCCGCGGAAGGAGCTGCGCTCTGCGGCATCGTGCATGAGCAGGACTTGTTTTTTTCCGTGAATCTTACCAGTTATCTTGATACGGGGCTTTTTTTTGACCACCGACCTTTGCGTGCCTTGTTACGCGAGAATGCTGGTGGAAAGCGCGTGCTTAACCTGTTCTGCTATACCGGAAGCTTCAGCGTGTATGCGGCGGCAGGCGGCGCTTCGTATGTGGAGTCCGTGGATTTGTCGAACACGTATCTAGGCATGGCGCGGAACAATATGGCGCAGAACGGATTTTCTGACGCAAAAAAATATGTGTTTACAAAGGCTGATGCCATAAAATGGCTCTTGCAGCGGTCGGAGAACGTGTCTTCCGCGCCGCGCTTTGACATTATCGTTCTGGATCCGCCTACGTTCAGCAACTCAAAGTCGTCGGAAAACATTCTTGACATAAACCGCGACTGGCCGCTTCTGGTGGAGCAGTGCGTGAGCCTTCTGAATCCAAACGGTATACTGTATTTTTCTACGAACAGCAGCCGGCTTTCCTTTGATGAGAAGCGGCTTCCAAAGAATACGCAGTGCAGGGACATTACGGCGGCTACCGTTCCAAGGGATTTTGAGGGAACAAAGTGCCACCGCTGCTGGAAAATCGTTCTGTACTGAAATTATTAGGAGATAAAAAAACTGCCTTCAATGAGGCAGTTTTTTTGCATTCTGCAAGGTTATTTTGCTTCGCTCTTGATGCCGTAGCGCTTGTTAAAGCGGTCGATACGTCCTGCTGTGTCTACAAGCTTCTGTTTTCCTGTGTAGAACGGGTGGCAGGCAGAGCAGATTTCAACGCTGATGTTCTCAACGGTTGAGCGAGTTTCGATTACGTTGCCGCAAACGCAGGTAATCTTTGTAAGTTTGTAATCCGGGTGGATACCTTTTTTCATTTTTTACTCCCACTGTAGTTGCCCGGCAGCGCGGAACGACGTTCAAAACGATGCCACAACATACAATATTGAAATATAAGTTTTAGCATTATAGTAAAAGATGCTGATTGTTTCAAGTAATATTGTAATGATAGAAGAAAAAGTTTATAGTAGTCCTATGGATTTTAAAGAATTTAATTTGAATGAGCGGTTGCTTGAAGGTCTCAAGGCAGCCGGCTACACAACTTGTACTCCTGTTCAGGAACAGGTTTTAAGTCTTTCGCAGGATGGTTCTGACCTCTATGTTCAGTCTCAGACGGGAACCGGAAAAACTGCAGCTTACCTTGTTGCTATAATACAAGAAATGCTTTCAAAAGGAACCGGTGCAAAGGCATTGGTTATGGTTCCTACCCGCGAGCTTGCCGTGCAGGTGGAAGAGGAGGCAAAGACGCTCTGTTCTCCAGCGGGACTTAAGGCGTTCAGCGTATATGGCGGCGTCGGTTATGAAAAGCAGATTGCGGCCATTAAAAACGGCATCGACATTATCGTTGGAACACCGGGTCGGCTCATTGACCTTCAGGAGGGCGGAAATCTTTCGCTCGCCGACGTTTCCTTCGTTGTAATTGACGAGGCTGACCGTATGTTTGACATGGGCTTCTATCCGGATCTTCGCAAAATCATGAAGCAGATTCCGGCGAATGACCAGCGCCAGACCATGCTGTTCAGCGCGACTCTCAATACCTACGTAAAAAACCTTGCATGGGAATACACCCGTGACGCAAAGGAAATTGAGATTGAGGCTGAGAACATCACCGTCTCAGAAATAGACCAGGAGCTTCTTCACGTCTCAAGCGATGAGAAGATGAAGCTGCTTATCGGAATCCTCAAAAATGAGAATCCGGCAAGCGTCATCATTTTCTGCAATACAAAGCGCAGCTGCGAGGTTGTGGCAAAGCGCCTTGAAATCAACGGAATAAAAGCCGGCTTTATCATCGGAGACCTTCCGCAGAGCCGCCGCATGAAGATTCTGAATGAATTCAAGGCAGGAACGGTACCTGTTCTTGTTGCTACGGACGTTGCCGCGCGCGGAATTGACGTTGACGACCTTGCTATGGTAATCAACTATGACCTTCCGAACGAATCTGAGAATTACGTTCACCGCATCGGTCGTACCGCACGTGCCGGAAAGTCAGGCAAAGCATACACCTTCTGCTCTGAGCAGGACGTATACAGCCTTCCTGCAATTGAGCGCTATATAGAGATGACCATTCCTGCAAAGGTTGCATACCCCGAACAGATGCTTGAGGACAAGAGCGCCGGAATTTACATCAAGACTGAAAACTGGCGCGACGACGATGAATACGAAGGACGCGGCGGACGGCGCGAGCGAACAAGCAGAGGAGGACGAGCTTCCCACGGCGCACGGAACGAGGGCGACTTCAAACGGCGCTCGGACGGCTACAAGGGCAAGAGGGACGGATATAAAAAGGACGGCTATAAACGGGATGACTACAAGAAGGATTCCCATAAGAAGGACGGCTATAAGGCTTCCGGTAAAAAATATGACCGCACGCAGAGGCTTTCTGAAATGGAGAACCTGTCTTTTGAGGACCGCATGAAGGTCTACAAGGAAAAATACGGAACCAGAAAAAATGGGTATTCTGCCGGCTACAAGTCTCAGGCGCTCAAGGGTTCCTATGCAAATTATGGAAAAGGCAAGGGAAAGAACCGTCCTTCCGGCGGCGCTCAGAAGGGCGTTCAGCACAGGACGGCACCGGCTCCTCAGCCGCAGAAGAAGGGCTTGTTTGCCCGCATAAAGGCGTTCTTTGGGAGATAACAGACCATGATTACAGTAAGTGATGTAAGCGTCAGCTTCAGCGAGAAGCCGCTGTTCAAGGACGTGAACCTAAAATTTACCAACGGAAACTGCTACGGAATCACCGGTGCCAACGGAGCCGGAAAGTCAACCTTCCTCAAGGTGCTTTCTGGCGAGCTTGAGCATGATTCCGGTCAGATTTCCATCTCAACTGGAGAGCGGATGGCCGTTCTCAAGCAGGATCACTTTGCATTTGACAGCTATTCCGTAAAGGAAACCGTCATGATGGGCTTTCCTAAGCTGTATGAGGTAAGCAAGGCACGCGACGAGATTTATGCCAAGGCAGATTTTACCGAGGAGGACGGAAACCGTGCGGCGGAGCTTGAGGCGGAATTCGGCGAGATTGGCGGCTACGAGGCGGAGAATCAGATTGAGCAGATGCTTTCTGGTCTTGGCTTGGAGGAGGAATTCCACGACCGCATGATGAGTGATTTGGACGAAAGTCAGAAGGTGCGCGTTCTCCTTGCTCAGGCGATTTTTGGAAACCCGGACATCCTGCTTCTTGACGAGCCTACCAATGGTTTGGACATTGAATCAATTACCTGGCTTGAGAACTTCCTTTTGGAATTTGAGAACACCGTAATCGTCGTAAGCCACGACCGTCACTTTCTGAATACGGTCTGCACGTTCATCTGTGACATTGACTACGGAAAAATCACCCAGTTTGCAGGAAACTACGACTTCTGGTATCAGATGACTCAGGTTCTGCAGCGACAGGCAAAGGAGCAGCAGAAGAAGGCTGAGGACAAGATGAAGGACTTGAAGGAGTTCATCCTTCGGTTCAGCTCAAACGCAGCAAAGTCAAAGCAGGCTACCAGCCGAAAGAAGATTTACGACAAGCTTGCCCAGAGCGTGGAGGATTTGCCGGTCTCAACACGCAAATTCCCCTATGTGAACTTCAAGGCTGACCGCGAGATTGGAAACAACGTGCTTGACATAAAAAAAATCTGCTACAAGGACGACGAGGGCGTTCAGCTTCTTAAGGATTTCAGCTTGAACGTTCACCGCACGGACAAAATCGCGTTTGTGGGAATTGAGCATAATTCGATTTCTGCATTGTTTGACATCATAAACGAGGTAAAAAAGCCGGAGGACGGCGAAGTTTTCTGGGGACAGACGACGAGCCACACTTATCTTCCGCGCGACAACAGCTCGTATTTTGCAAACGACTACAACATCACCGAATGGCTCAAGCAGTATTCCAAGGAACAGGACGACGCGTACGTGCGAGGTTTTTTGGGACGAATGCTGTTCAGCGGCGACGAATCGCTTAAGAAAGTTAAGGTGCTTTCCGGAGGAGAGAAGGTTAGATGTATGCTTAGTAAGCTCATGCTGAGCGGTGCGAACGTCCTTGTTCTTGATGACCCTACGAACCATCTTGACCTTGAGGCGATTCAGTCCTTGAACGAGGCTCTGATTCATTTTCCGGGAGTGGTGCTTTTTACCAGCCACGACCACGAATTCATTCAGTCCGTTGCAAACCGCATCGTTGAGATTACCCCGAACGGCGTGATTGACCGCATGATGCCGTTTGATGACTATATTTCTGACGAAGTGATTACCGAGCAGCGGAAGGAGCTGTACGCCGGTACCGGAAAGAAGCTTAAGTACCGCGTGTGAGCGTAACTCCCCGTTATGGAGATGAAAAGAGCCGTGTCATTCACATTTTGATATGTGAGCGCACGGCTTTTTTTTATGCGGTCGGAGCCTGTGGCTTTGCGAACTGCTTCAGCATGTCTGCAAGAATATCGCGGGTTTTTTCTGCGGAAAGCTCCTCCTGCGGCTCGTGGTATTCCACAAGGTTCGCGGGAATCTCATCCAAAAAGCGGCTCGGCGTGCATTCCATGACTGCCTGCATCTTGCGCCGCTTCATGCATGACGAGATGAGCAGCTTGTCGCGTGCGCGGGTTATTGCCACGTAAAAAAGCCGGCGCTCTTCCTCAACGTCGCCACCGTTTTCGTCCACGCTGCGCTGGTGGGGAATAAGCCCCTCTTCTGCACCGGCAATGAACACCACCGGAAATTCCAGCCCTTTTGACGCGTGGATGGTCATGAGGCTCACCTTGCCCTTGTCATTCTCATCGTCTCCGTCGTCGCGGCTCATAAGCGTAATGCGGTTCAGGTAATTGAACAGGCTTGGATTTGCGTTGTCGGGGTCGTTTTCCCACATTTCCATGGAGTTCAGAAGGTATTCAATGTTCTTCATTTTGAACTGAACGGCCTTCTCGCTCTTTGAATATTCGCTCACAAGATACGCCTTGTAGTCGATTTCCTCAATAAGCTCTCGCACCTTTTTAGAAAGTCCGCGTCCGCTCAGAAGCTTCTGGCGGTGTCCTTCGATGATTTCTGCAAAGGCTTCCAAATCCTCTTTGAGCGCTTCGCTTGCGGGGCTTGATTCTGCCTTTATGAGCGACTGAATTGCCGTCCACAGCGTGCTTTGCAGGGCTTCCGCCTCGTCGTTTATTGCTTGTATTGCGGCGCGACCGATTCCCCTGCGCGGCGTGTTTATTATCCTGAGCAGGTTTATGTCGTCGTCGTGGTTTGCAATGACGCGAAGATAGCTGATGACATCCTTGATTTCCTTGCGCTCAAAAAAACTGGTGCCGCCACTCATGGTGTAGGGAATGTTGTTCTCCAAAAACGCCTCTTCTATAAAGCGGCTCTGCGTGTTCGCGCGGATAAGCACGCCAAATTCGTCATACTTTCGGTGCTCCTCCATCGCGATTCCCTGGATGCTTTCCGCAATAAAATCGGCTTCCGCAGTCTCGTTTTCGGGCATGAAAATTTCAATCGGCTTTCCGTCGCCGTTTCCGCTCCACAGTTTTTTGTCCTTGCGGTTGGTGTTGTGGCTTATGACGCCTTTTGCCGCCTCAAGAATTGTGCTTGACGAGC
>CAKZZR010000247.1 GCA_937885475.1 uncultured Treponema sp. | reverse complement strand
GAACCCCAGGTTGCCATCGGCGACAAGGAACTTGAGGACGAACTCAAGGCTATTCAGGAGCGCAATGCCATTGTAATGGACAAAAAAGCCGACGAAACAGCGGCAAAGGGCGACATCGTAACCGTTGACTACGCAGAAGAAAACGGCGAGAACCGCAACGGCTACGTATTCACCGTCGGAGCCGGCGACGACGCATACGGAATCGATGACGATGTAATCGGTCTCAAGAAGGACGAGACAAAAGAAATCACAAAGGACTCAAAGAAGATTACCCTTACCGTCAAGGCAATCAAGGTAAAGAACCTTCCTGCAATCGATGATGACCTTGCTCAGGACGTAAGCGAAAAATTCAAGACGCTTGACGACCTCAAGAAGGACATTACGCGCAACATGGAAGTTGCAAAAAAGCGAAAGCTCGCAGAACTCAAGAGCCAGTCGCTTCTTGAGCAGCTTGTTGAAAAGAATCCGTTTGACATTCCAGCCTCAATGCTCGCAGCGGAGCTTGACGGACGCTGGCGCATGATGGCACAGCAGTTCCAGACTTCTCCTGAGCAGCTTGAGAAAATGATTACCGCATCAGGACAGACAAAGGAAGCCATGCTTGAGCAGTGGACTGGCGACAGCGAGAAAATGCTCAAGAGCCGCATCATCGTTGACAGCCTTCTCAAGGCAAAGAACATTTCCGTTACCCCAGAAGAGATTGAGGCAAAATACAAGGAAATCGCAGAGGAAGGCGGCATGGACGTAGAGGAAGTGAAGAAGCACTACTCTGACCCGCGCTCAAAGGAATGGCTCATCGATGACACAAAAGAGCAGAAACTTTACGAAGAACTGTACAAGGAAATCAAAGTGTCAAAGGGCGATAAAATGTCATTCGCTGACTTGTTCGCAGCAAAATAACGGCATTTGTTTGCAGCAAAACGGCTGTTCACAAGTTTGGATTCAGACTTTGCGGACAGCCATTTTTTTTGACTTCACCGCGTTAAAACAGTATATTATAAGCAAAGGACAAAATATGAACGAACAGATGAACACGTTGGTACCGTACGTTATTGAAAAAAGCGGAAACGGAGAGCGCTCTTTTGACATTTTCTCACGGCTTCTTAAAGAAAGAATTATTTTTGTTGACGGAGAAATCAACGACGCGACGGCAGACCTTGTCGTTGCTCAGCTTCTGTATTTGGAATCAGAAAACGCAGACAAAGACATAAGCATCTACATCAATTCTCCGGGTGGCTCCGTAACCGCAGGACTTGCCATCTACGACACGATGCAGTACGTGCGCTGCCCTATTCAGACAATCTGCCTTGGACAGGCGGCAAGCATGGGCGCATTCCTGCTTGCGGGCGGCTCAAAAGGAAAGCGCTTTGCACTTCCTTCCTCACGCGTGATGATTCACCAGCCATGGGGCGGCGTTGAAGGACAGGAAACAGACATTGCGATTCATGCGAAGGAAATCATCCGCCTTAAGGAGCTTACGATAAACCATTTTGCCGAGCATACCGGAAAACCGCGCGAGACCGTCGCAAAGGACATGGAGCGAGACTTCTTCATGACGGCAGAAGAAGCTCTTAGCTACGGCATCGTAGACAAAGTTATGGACAGGAGAAAGAAATGATAAGACGATTCGGAAGTGACACCCCCTACTGCTCCTTCTGCGGAAAGCCGAAGGACGATTCGCGCCATCTGGTTGCGGCTCCCTCGGGAAACATCAACATCTGCAACAACTGCATTGCAATCTGTCAGGACATTCTGCGGCAGGAAGAGGACACGCTTTCTCCCATTCAGCTTGCAGAGGTTCCGACTCCAAAGGAATTCAAGGAATACCTTGGCCAGTACGTAATCGGTCAGGACGAGGCTAAAAAAGTGCTTTCCGTCGCCGTGTACAACCACTACAAGCGCATGTCAGTCTCAAAGCTGGAGCAGAAAAACCGCGACGTGAAGATTGAGAAATCAAACATTCTTTTGATTGGACCGACAGGTTCCGGAAAAACGCTCCTTGCCAAGACGCTTGCAGACAAGCTCAAGGTTCCGTTTGCCATTGCGGACGCAACAACGCTTACCGAGGCAGGCTATGTTGGAGAGGACGTGGAGAACGTTCTTCTGAAGCTCATCAATGCGGCGGACGGAGACGTTGCGGCAGCAGAACGCGGCATTATTTTTATTGACGAGATTGATAAAATTGCGCGCAAGAGCGAGAACACTTCAATTACACGAGATGTAAGCGGAGAAGGCGTTCAGCAGGCGCTTCTTAAAATAATAGAAGGAACGCAGGCGAGCGTTCCACCACAGGGCGGACGCAAGCACCCGAATCAGGAAATGATTCAGATTGACACGACGAACATTCTGTTCATTCTGGGCGGCGCTTTTGTAGGACTGGACAAAATCATTGAGCAGCGAACCGCAGAACACTCCATGGGCTTTGGCTCAAACGTAGGTCAGCTTACCGCAGAGCAACAGCGCGAGCTTCTGAGCCTCTGCACTCCGGATGACCTTGTAAAGTTCGGCATCATCCCGGAGCTTATCGGACGTATGCCGATGACAGTGGCGCTCAAAGAGCTTACAAAGGACGACCTTGTTTCCATCCTTACAGAGCCAAAGAATGCCATCACAAAGCAGTTCAAGGCTTCATTTGAGATGGACGACCTTGACCTGAGCTTTACCGATGATGCAATTGAAGAAATTGCGAACGAGGCAATACGCCAAAAAACCGGCGCACGAGGACTGAGAGCCATCGTCGAAAAGTTCCTTACGGATACCATGTACGAAATTCCTAGCATAAAGGGGCACAAAAAGCTTTTGATAACAAAGGACATCGTTTCCTCAAAAGGAAAGATAGATTTGGAGAAGTTCCTGGAGGTTCAGGAACATCCGGCGCTCTCTTCGTAACGCGAAAAAAAAATCCGCCTTCATGCAAGGCGGATTTTTCGTTCTTATAAGAACAAGAAGTGAAAGACGCAAAGAAAAAGAGTCAGGACTTCACCACGTTTTGTGCAACGCGAAGCGTCTGTGCAATGGTGCTTTCCCATGTAAAGCCCTGCGCGCGCTTCAAGCCCTTCTGCACCATGCCGGCACACAAAAGCTTGTCGGAAGCGAGTTTTTCCAGCACGGCGGCAAACGCCTCACTGTCATCGGGATTAAAAAGCAGGGCGGCATCCCCGGCAATCTCCGGCAGAGCACCGGAATCCGCGCAGGCAACGGGCACGCCGGTCGCCATAGCCTCAAGCACAGGTAAGCCTACGCCCTCGTTCACAGAAGGAAACAGCAGTGCTTCCGAACCGGAATAGAGCTGCGGAAAACTTTCATGCGGAAAATAACCGGTCAGAAAAATATCGGAAGCAAACTCTGACTCAAAGGCAGCCTTATGAACCTCCGCGGAATATGCGCCGTCGCTTCCTGCAAGCACAAGACGATGCGGCAGCCCTGTCTTCTTTTTAAAAAGAGAAAACGCGGTTATGAGCTCACGATGTTTTTTTTCAGGACCTGAAAGCCGAGAGCCATAGATAAAATACGGTCGCTTGATGGCAAACGGCTTGATGTCAACCACATCCTCCATTGCAATCTGAGGGAAAAACAATTTATGGTCAATGCCGTTGTATACGACCTCTATTTTTTCTGCATCAATTCCGTGATCAATCAAATCCTGCTTTATAAAATTACTTGCCGCTATAATCTTGGGAACTTTAAAAAGCCCGCGCTTAATCTGAATCTTCTGAATCCAATCTTTTTTTCCTTCCACAAGAGAGGAAAGCACGGAATTCACGATGGCAATTCCGGGAACCTTAAAGCTGATGGGCAGCACCCGCTCCGGAGCTGGATACAGCACTACATCATAGCCCTGCGCCTGCACGAATTTATTCACACCGGTAAAATGCCATGTCCGCTCCGCACTCAGGTTGTCTGAGACACCTGGAGACACAAAGGAAACGTCCTTACCAGACGTGTAGGTGAAGCGGTCAATTTCTGAACCGAACAGCTCAAAAGTAGCGGATATCTCCGACGAGCCGGCAGCATCAGAAGCCGGAATATTGGAGACAAAGGACAGCATATAGGTTCCAAGTCCAGAACGCGCGTGATCGCAACCAAAAGCGTCAATACCTATCTTCATATTCTATCATTATAGCATAAAAAAAATCACTATGCTATAATTTTTGATATGAGCGAGCATTCTATATTCACAGAACTTGAGGAAATCCTGCAGAAAAAGCTTTCAGAACAAGGCATAACCACCCCCACGAAGGTTCAGGAAACCGTCATTCCGCCGATTTTAGCGGGAAAGAACATCATATTTCAGTCCGAGACAGGAACAGGAAAAACCTATGCCTACCTGCTTCCGATTCTGACGCGGATTTTACGAAAGAACGCAGAAAGCATGCCGAACGGAGACAAAACCGTAAAGGCAGTCATATGTGCGCCCACTTACGAACTTGCCTCGCAGATAAACCAGGCGGCAAAAAACGTAAGCACGATAAAGACGGCGCTTTTTATTGGCGGCGCACCGCTCAAACGCCAGATTGAAAGCCTTAAGGAAAAGCCGGAGCTTGTCATCGGCACCCCTGCCCGCCTTGTTGAGCTTATAAATCTGAAGAAACTCAAGGTTGCGCACGTGGAGGCAATGGTCTTTGACGAAGCCGACCGCCTGCTAAAAAAGGAACTGCTGGAAGAAGCAGAGGCGCTCAAGGAAGCGCTCCCCAAGGACGTGCAGCGCATTGCCTGCTCGGCAACAATAGATTCCGCCGCAAAAAAGTTTTTTCTGGGCGCAGAACTTGAGATTCTTCCGGAGGAGCAGGTTCTTCGCCGGAACATAACCCACTGGGCAATCTACGCCGAAAACAGAGACAAAATAGACACGCTCCGCAAATTCATCCTTGCAGAAAAACCGGCAAAAGCGCTCATTTTTACCAGCCGCGCAGACCAGGTGGCGAACATCTACGCAAAGCTCCGCTACAAAAAAATTGACTGCATGGCGCTTCATGCAAAGGCTGACAAAAAGGAGCGAAAGGCAGCGATTGACCGCTTCAGGAGCGGAAAGGAGCGGCTTCTTATAACGAGCGACCTTTCTGCGCGCGGGCTTGACATAAAGAACATAACGCACGTAATCCAGATGGATCTTCCCAACGACGAGGACTTTTTTGTTCATCGCGCAGGACGTACAGCCCGCGCCGGAAGCACCGGCATAAACGTACTTATTGGCGATGAATACGAGATGCGAAAATTTGCCGCGCTTGAAAAAAAACTCGGCATAGTCGTATATCCAAAGGAAGTACGCGACGGCACGGTATCAGCGCCACGCTGACAGTGCAATTGAAACATATACCTAAAATCGGTATACTCTAAAGACTAACGTTATTAAAAACGATATGAGGTTTCTGTGTTTTTAAAAAGTCTTGACATTTTTGGCTTCAAATCTTTCGCCGACCGCACGCACATAGATTTTGCAGACGGAATCACCGCGCTTCTTGGACCAAATGGCTGCGGAAAAAGCAACGTCGTAGACGCCATCAAGTGGGTTCTTGCAGAGAACAAGGCAAAAAACCTTCGCGCCGCAGAAAAAACCGATGTCATTTTTAACGGAACGGAGCGCCGTCCGCCGCTCAACGTTGCGGAAGTGACGCTCACCATGAGCAACGAGAACGGTCTGCTTCAGCTTGACGAGACGGAAATAGCCATAAAGCGCCGCCTGTACCGCTCCGGCGAGCAGCAGTACTTCATCAACAACCGCGAGGTAAGCGGACGCGAAATCATCAAATTGTTCATGGATACCGGCGTCGGAAAGTCAGCCTACTCCGTCATGGAGCAGGGAAAAATCGACCAGATTCTTTCAAGCAAGCCGGAAGACCGCCGCTACCTTTTTGAGGAAGCCGCCGGAATCAGCCGCTCAAAGGCAGAGGTTCAGATTGCAGAGCGCGATTTGGAACAGACCCGCCGGAACATGCAGCAGATTGAGATTGCGATGGCGGAAATCAAGCGCTCATACGACACGCTCAAGGTTCAGGCAGAAAAAACCATCAAATACCGCAAGGTAAAAGAGGACATCTTCAACTACGAACTTGACCTTGCCCTGCTCCGCCTTAAGAATTTCGTAACCGACAAGGCACGCCACGAGGCAGAGCTTGCCGAAGTTACCAAAAAACGTGATGCGGTTCGTGCCGAAATAGAAGAAATAAACAACACCATCTCCGAAAACATGGACAAAGTAAAGGACATGCAGGAACAGGTGTATTCCATGCAGGCGGAGCTGATTAAGATTCAGACGGAAAAAAGCGGAAAACTGGATTTGGTGAATCAGTTCAACTCACAGGCGCGCAACATAAAGGAAAAAATCGAGACGCTTCAAGTGCGGGAACGCGCCATTCAGGAAAGCATAGACAACCTTCAGGACGAAATTGACGAGCAGGAAGCGGAACTGCACTCAAAAGAAAAACAGCTCGCCGAGGTAGACAAGAACATCTCCGACTTCACCGAAAACATCGCCACCGCCGGAACCCAGATTACCGAAAACGACCGCAAAGCCGCTGAAAACAAGGTAAAAATCGTCTCTCTCGAGGATGCGCGCAAGGAACTTCAGAAGGAGCTTGCCGCAATCACAGAAGACATCGTAACAATGCTCGACGCGCGCCTTAAGGACGCAGGATTTTCCGAGGCGGCATTCAAAGAAAAACGGGAGCGACTTACCGCTGCCCTCGCAAAGCTCCGCATTTTTGCGGACGGACGTAAAAATATCCTGAACGACTTTGCCGCAGGAAGCCACGAGGCATCGGATTCACTTGGCATGGTACGCGATGCCGCAGCCTCCTTTGAGGAAGAGCTTTCACTTATAGGCGAGGCGGAGGACGCGTTCGCCGCATACGAGAGCGCAAGCCCGGCGTTCATCACGGAATTCCTTTCTCCTGAAGGAATCATGACAAAAAAACGCGGCATTGACGAAAAAATAGCGGACAACCACAAGAGCATAGACGACTTGAACGCACAGAACGACGCCTTGCACGGCGCGAACTCTGAGCTGGCGGCAAAAATCGATGAATACAAGGAAACGCTCGCAAAACTGCGCGTGAACAAGGCTCAGATGGAAGCGAACATTCAGGCTGCGTTGAGCCAGGCGAGCCTGCTGCGCCGCAACCTTGTTTCAGAACAGAACACGCTGCGCACCACGAACGAGGAGCTTGACCGCGAGAACAAGAACGCCGAGGAAATCAACGAGCGCGTTCTTGAGGTTCAGCAGGACTTAGCCGAAATTGAGCACCGTGGTCTTAAGCTTGCGGACGAACTCAAGGAGCTTGACGCAAAAATAGCGGAAAGCAACTCAAGCGTGAGCGGCAAAAAGGACAAGCTGATTAAAAAGCAGGAGGAACAGAACCGCTGTCAGGCACAATTTGAGCGCCTTACCCTCTCGCTCAATTCCTCTGATACAGAAATCCGCAACCTCAAGCAGAACTTTCAGGAGCAGCATTCCCGCGACCTCATGGAATTTGAGGAGCACATGTACAAGATTACCAAGCATTCCGCAGAAATCCGTGAGCTTCTTGCAGACGCAAAGGAGCAGCTTCGTTCCTGCGGACAGGTAAATCTTATGGCTCCAGAGGAATTTTCCGAGGTCAAGGATCGCTACGAGCGCCAGAAGGCAAATTACGAGGACACTCAGAAAGCGCTTGACAACCTTATCCGCGTAAGCGAGGAAATCAAGGCTAAATCCTCTGAAATGTTCCTCGACACCTACAACAAGATCAAGAAGAATTTTCACAATATGTTCCGCCGCCTGTTCAACGGTGGCCGAGCAGAGCTCAGGCTTGAGGATCCACAGAACGTCCTTACCAGCGGAATTGAGATTCTTGCCCAGCCGCCGGGAAAGAAGCTTGAGAGCATCGCATTGCTTTCCGGTGGTGAGAAAACGATGACCGCCGTTGCCCTGCTGTTCGCAACGTATCAGGTGCGTCCAAGTCCGTTCTGTCTTCTGGACGAGATTGATGCCGCCCTCGACGACAAGAACGTCTCAAGTTTTGTAACGACGCTTGAGGCATTCGCAAACGTGTCGCAGTACATCGTCATCACCCATAACAAAAAGACCGTTATGGGCGCAAGCACCATGCTCGGAATCACGATGGAAGAATCCGGCGTAAGCAAAATCATCGCGCTCCGCCTTGACGAAGACATAAAAATCGGTGCCGCCATAGACAAATCTGAGGACTCCTTTGTTGAAGAGGAAGTTCCCGATGAGGCAGACACCTACATTCCTCCGCGCCCACCCAAGCGCATTCATAATGCCGACGGCACTATAACAGACCCGGAAATTGAGCGCATAAAAAAGGAGGAGGAAGAGCGCAAGGCAGAGGAAAAGAGGCTTGAGCGCGAAGCTAAAAAAGCCGCCGAAGAAGCGGAACGCGAGGCGCTTGCAATGCAGGAAGCCAGCGAGCCGCATGACACAAACGAAGCAAAGGACGGTTCATCTGAACAATGATAGACATTCAGGAAACCGTTGATTCAATAAGAGAATTTCTCGAAGAAAACCGCCGCCTTACCATCATCGTATGCAGCGGTCTTATCGTCATTCTCATATTGATTTCAATTCTGATGATGGTAAGCCCGTCCTCCAAAAAGAACCGCACCCCCGTAAGCCGCACGCTTGTTCTTACAGAACCGCTTTTGTTGCCGGAAGCGCCTGTCGTTCCAGACGGATACATCACATCCCGAATCACGCAAAAAAATTGGACGGATGAGGAACTGGAGCCGTGGTTTACCCTTCCGGATGCCGCCGAAGTTGAAAAACTTGGCGAGGCAAATGACAGAATAATAAACGAGATAATCGGAGCTGCGCCATGAAAGCACGCTATATTTTTCTTCTGCTGATTTTATTCACCTTCGTTTTCTCATTCTCCTGTGCATCTAAGCCAAGGACGACCTCTGATTTTACGCCGGAGGACTCTTCCGTTATAGAGGAAACAAAGGAAGAAGCCTCCGAACAGACGGACGGCGTAGATTCAGAAAAGGATGAGCAGGAAGCGGACAGCGACAAGAACGCTTCTTTTGAGACAGAAGAAACAGACGAAAGCACGGAAAATTACGATGAGACAACCCTTCCGCCGGAGCCTATTACCGCCGATGAGCTTGATTTTATTCCTGAATTTGAGGAAGAACCGGATTTTTTTGAGCCAGAGCCTGAAATTGCGCTTGAACCGGAAGTAAAGGAAGCCGAACCTGAGACCGAACATCAGGAACAAACAGCAGAATCGAACGAAAACACGGCAGAAGCCGTCATCATAGCGCAGGATTCCACCGATTCCACACAAAATAACGATGGAACGGAAGGAGCTCAGCCCCAAATCCAACGCGACGAGCTGACAGAAAACCACTCCACAGACGAAGCAGACTCTATCGAACAGGACGCTTCCGAGGAAGCGGAGACAGACGAGCCGTTCACGGAAGAAGAAGAGGAAGCCGCCCCACCACAGCCGTCCCGCTCCATCACCATCGGCAAGAACCAGCTCATTGAGATTGTGTATCCTGGAAAGGGCTGGATTTACCAAGGCAACATCGACGCGGACGGAAACATCGACGCACGGAACAGGAATTTTGTATTCGGAGGGCGGAAACTCGGAGGAAGTGACCAGTCGTTCACGCTGCGCTCACGCGTTCCGGGAACATTCCTGCTACATTTTTACAAGAACGACGTGCTTACAGGAAGCTACATCGACGATTATCTTGAGGTTATCGTAAGCGACAGCATTGAGCCGGACACAAAGACGATTACCGTTCCCGCGTATTCCGAGGTGGTTCCGCCAAAAATCACCATAACCGCAGAGACCGTAAAGGCGGAGCAGAAAAAACAGCAGGAAGCAAAAAAACGCGCGGAAGAAGACTTGGCGGCAAAGGCAGAAAAGCCCCGCTCCGCCGCAACGCCTGCATCCAGCACGGCAAAGGCAGTCTCAGTTCCTGCCGAAACAGAGCGCATAAGCACCACGATTCAGACGTCGGAAGCCCAGCCGACAGGTGGCGCGCAAAAAGCCACGGAAGCACCACAGCCGGAAGCACGCAAGGGCGCACAGAATGCAACGCCGCAGGAAAAAAACACAGAGGAGCCAATCATCAAGGATTCCATCAGCAGGATGAACGAGGACGAGCTTTTGAAAACCGCGCAGAAGCGCTATTCTGACAAGGATTTTGAGGGTGCGCTTACCGCCATCACCCAATTCTTTAACAAGGCGACAAAAAATTTAGACAAAGGACTTTTTCTGCAAGGACAGATTCTTGAAGAAAAATCCCCGGTACAGAATATAAAAGACGCAATAGAATCGTACGATTTGCTTGTAAAAAACTACCCCGCAAGCTCATTGTGGGAAAAAGCAAACAAACGCAGTATTTTCTTGAAACGTTTTTATATAAATATACGATAGATGACACTTTGGAGGTCTTATGAAAAAAATAGTAAAATCGCTTGCCGCAGCCCTTATGCTTTCTGCCATGCTCTGCTCCTGCTACATTCAGAAGGAAACTGCAATCTCGCGCACAATCACGGTTTCTGGCACGGGAAGTGCGAGCGTTGCGCCGGACATTGCATACATTGAATTCAATATCGTAACCGCCGGCTGGAGTGCAAAGCAGATTGTAACGGACAACGACACGCTTACGAACCGTCTTACCGAAGCCATTAAGAATGTAGGTGTGAACGAGGACGACATTACCCAGACAAGCTGCACGGTAACAAATCCGTCAAGTCAGTACGAATCGCGCCGCAGCGTACGGGTTACGGTTCGCAACATAAGCCTTGTTCCTGCCGTCGTAGACTGCAAATACGGCTCTTTCGTGCGCCTAGGCAAGGTTGAGTTCGCTTCCGCAGATCCGGCTTCGCAGACACGCCGCGCCCGCACCGCCGCAATTCAGAACGCGCAGGACTCAGCCTCGTTGCTCTCCGGTGCAAGCGGCTGCAAAATCGGCGACGTAGTGGAAATAAAGGACGAGACCACAGAAACAGCGACGGCAGACGGAAAAATCGTTACCACCGCACGTGTTACCGTAACCTACACGCTCATGTAGCGCAATGCAATAATGCGATATAGATAATCAATTCATAAAAGAGGAAAAAAAATGCTTGACTATAAATTCATAAAGGACAACCTTGAGGCTGTAAAAAAGAACATAATCGACCGCAACATGGATCCAGAAAAGGCGAATGCGGACAAGGTGGTTGAGCTTTACGACAAGCGGACAAGCCTTGTGACAAAGCAGCAAGAGCTTCAGACAAAAAGAAATGAGAACGCAAAAGCGATGAAGCAGAAGCTTGACGACGCAAAGAGAGCTGAGCTTATCGAGGCGGGAAAGAAGATTAAGGAAGAGGTTGCCATCGTAGACAAGGAGCTTTCAGAAATCGAGGTGGCTCTTGATGAGGCTGCACGCGCAATTCCTAATATGATTCACCCAGAGGCTCCTATCGGAAAGCTTGACAACGAAAACCTTGAGGTAAAGAAGGTCGGAACTCCGCGCAAATTTGACTTTGAGCCAAAGGACCACGTTCAGATTGCGGAGGAACTTGACCTGCTTGACTTTGACCGCGGAACAAAGGTGTCTGGCCCTAAATTCTACTACCTCAAGAACGAAGCGGTCTTCCTTGAGCAGGCATTGATTCAGTACGCATTGAATACCTTAAGAAAGCATGGCTTTGAGCTTTTCATCACTCCTGACGTTGCAAAAGAGGAAGTATTAAAGGGAATCGGCTTTAACCCGCGCGGAAACGAGTCAAACGTCTACTCAATAGAAGAGGAAGGAACCTGTCTTGTTGCGACGGCGGAAATCACGCTCGGCGGCTACCATTCAGGGGAAATCCTTGACAAGGCAAAGCTTCCTCTCTTGTACGGAGGCCTTTCGCACTGCTTCCGCCGCGAGGCAGGTGCCGCAGGACAGTTCTCAAAGGGCTTGTACCGCGTTCACCAGTTTGACAAGGTTGAGATGTTCGTTTATTCAACTCCAGAGCAGTCGGACGAGCTTCATCACAAACTCCGCGAGATTGAAGAGGAGATTTTTGAAGGTCTTGGGCTTCCGTTCCACGTGGTTGACACCTGCTCAGGAGACCTTGGAGCTCCTGCATACAGAAAGTGGGACCTTGAGGCATGGATGCCGGGACGTAACGGCGGCGAGTACGGAGAAGTAACCTCAACCTCAAACTGCACGGACTATCAGGCACGTCGCCTGAACATAAAATACAAGGACGACGACGGAAAGAACAAGTACGTCCACGCCTTGAACGGAACTGCAATCGCAGTAGGCCGCGCGATGCTTGCAATCCTTGAGAACTACCAGAATGCAGACGGCTCGGTTACGATTCCGCCTGTCCTGGTTCCGTTCTGCGGCTTTGACAAGATAAGCCCGAAGGCAAAGAAATGTACGAGATCGGAAGAGCACACGTCTGAACTCC
>CAKZZR010000246.1 GCA_937885475.1 uncultured Treponema sp. | reverse complement strand
AGGTGTCGTTCACGGGCTTGAAGTTGTCCAAATCGCACATAAGGAGCGTAAACGTTCCCTCGCCCTTTTCTGCCTGCTTCATGACGTTTGCAATATGCGTTTTCATGCTGCGGCGGTTGTGTAAAAGCGTGAGCGCGTCGTAGTCGGCAAGTTTTTCAAGCTCGGCAGCAAGACGTTTTTGCACAAGATAGGTGATGAGCCACAGGCACGCCACAACGAGCGTTATGTTCACCCCTCGGAAAATCATATTCGGAATGAAATACTCGTCGCGAGCCGGAAGCAAAGTATCTCCCTTCACAAGCCAAGACACGACTACAGAAATCACTATTTCGGCACTGATGAGGAGCGTATATTTATGGTCAAGAAAAAACACTATGAGCATGATGAAAAACGCCGTATACGCCCAATAATCACGCAGGGGAATGAGATAGGATATGAAATTCCACTGAGTGAATTCAATGATTGCAAGAAAAATTTTACCGTTTCGTACGACATTTCGCTTCAAAAAACCGTCAGGCGTCTCGCAATGCCTGACAAAAAGAACGCCGATTAAAAAATAGAGGGCGCAGGAGCAGTCAAAAATAATAAGCCCAAGCCATGAAACAGTAGGATAAAAGCCCAGCAATTTGATTGCGGTGCAGGTAAGCCCCGCACACAGCGTTGCCCCCGGGTATACAAGAATCACCAACTTGAACACGCGGTTCATGTAGATTTCAATCGCAGAGAGATTTTCTTCGTTCATAGGCAACTCCTCCCCTCTGTCTACATGCCGTCTCAAACCGTAAAACCATATAGGGAAACTAAATAATTTTCATAATTCTAGCATGTGAATATACCGCCGTAAAGAAAAATCACAAAAAAACTGCAAATTGCGCTTGCGCTTATTTTGTGCTATAATGCAAGAATCATGATTGAAACAAAATTCCTTATTGACCAGAAAATCGTATACCCAAGTCAGGGCGTCGGAAAAATCACCGAAATTTTTGAAAAAACATTCCGCGGAACTCCGATGATGTACTACAAAATCTACATCGAATCTTCGGATATGATTGTCATGGTTCCCGTAGAAAAGGCCGAGGAGCTGGGAATTCGCTCCATTGTTTCGGCAGAAGAGGCGCTTGCCGCGCTCAACTCACTTTCAGACGACTTTGAGCCCATCACCTCAGACTGGAAGCTCCGCTATCAGATGAACCTTGACCTTCTTAAAAAAGGCACGATTGCCGACATTGCCGCAATCGTGCGATGCCTGTACAACCGCAGCAAGGTAAAGGAACTGCCTATTCTTGAGCGCAAGCTGTACGATCAGGCAAAAAAACTGCTTGAGGACGAAATCTCGCTTGCAATGGGCTTACCAGAAAAAGAAGTTGAGGCGCAGATTCATACAAAGCTTGAGCCGCCGGGAGCAACGCCAAAGATTAAGCACGTAATCGACACCTTTGATGACGAGGACGACGACCTTATGAACGACGTTTCTGACTCTTCTTCCAAGGACGACAAGGACAGGGACGAGGATGACGACGACTCGGACGTTTCTGGCGATGGTGCTGACGACGATTTTGACGACAGCGACGATGACGACGACTTTTAATGAGCGGCACTACGTACAATAACAAAAAAATATCACTCATATTGGCGGCAGCCGGCTCTTCCTCGCGGATGGGCATGGGCTGCAAAAAAGAGTACCTTCCCTTGCAGGAAGGTACTGTGCTTTCCACCGCGCTCAAGCAGTTTTTGCGCGCGCTTACGCTGCATTCCGTGGCAGTAACGGTTCCCGCAGACGACGACGGAGCCGCCCGCGCCGCGCTTTTTAAAGATGCAGAAATACGCGATTTGCTTTGCGGCGCGGACGTGCAGTTTGTTTTGGGCGGTTCCACGCGGCAGCAAAGCGTGTGCAACGCACTGCGCGCGCTCAGCGCCGACGCGCCGGACGTTGTGCTCATCCACGACGGCGCACGACCATTCGTAACGCAAAAAATCATTGCAGAAGCGGCAGAGGCCGCGCTTTTATACGGGGCGGCGGTTCCCGGCGTTCCCCCGGTGGACACGCAGAAGACGCTGGACGAAAGCGGCTTTATACGCGAGCACCTGCACCGCGCCGCAATGACGGCAGTTCAGACACCGCAGGCGTTCCGCTTTGCAAAGCTGCTTGACGCGCATAAAAAGGCGGCGGACGACGGCGCAGAGTACACCGACGACACCGAAATCTGGGGAAAATACGTTGGCAAGGTAAAGGTTACGACGGGCGACGTATGCAATAAAAAAATCACCTATGCCGACGACTACAAGGCTCCTCTCAAAGGGGAAGCAAAACAGGAAGACGACATGAACCTTACGAACATTCGCACCGGGCTGGGTTACGACATTCACCGGCTTGTGGAAGGAAGGAAACTCATTCTTGGCGGCGTGGAATTTGACTTTGAAAAGGGTGAGGACGGACATTCCGACGGCGACGCGCTTTTGCACGCCATAACTGACGCACTTTTGGGTGCCAGCGGAATGGGCGACATCGGAAGCTACTTTCCGCCGGAAGAAGCAAAGTGGAAGGACGCGGACTCCGCCGAACTGCTGCGCACGGTATGGCGCGACGTGCAGAACGCCGGCTGGTCGCTTATCAATCTTGACTGCGTGGTAAAACTGGAAAAGCCGAAATTCCTGCCACAGCGCACCAAGGTCATCGACTCCATAGCCGCAATCCTTGGCGTACAGAGCGGTCTGGTGTTCGTAAAAGCAAAGACCGGCGAAAAGCTGGATTCCGTAGGCTCCGGAAACGCGATAGAAGCGTTCTGCACCTGCCTTTTGGGAAGAAGCTAAGCGCATGACACAAAAAAGCCGCCCTGCAATCGTAGGACGGCTTCATTTTTTAGCTCTGTTCAATGAATCAGTAAATCACAGCAATCTTTTGCTTTGCGACCTTTCCGGTAAGAACGCCGTCCTTTACGCTGAATTTTGCGTTGTTTGCATGATCAACGTAGGTACCGTCAGCAAGCGCAACAGGAACTGAAATTTTATGCGCCTTTGCTCCGATGTTGATGATGGACACGCCCTTTTCGCCGCGCTTTACCACAAGCACTTCCGTTCCGTCCGCATTCAAAAGTTCCTCCGGCTCGCCAGCCATTGCAACACGGAATTTATTGATTGCAACGACCTCTTTATTGAAGAACTCGTTGTTGCCGATGTCGCCTATAAGGGAAGCGCCCGGGAACTGAGTTGCTTCCGCCCCCTGCGGACGGTTAAAGAACAGCGGAGTTCCACCGGCGCGTGAAGAAATGATTGCCCAGCCCAAGCGAAGCTGAACGTTCGTAAGCTTTGCGGACTCGCCCTGATTTGCGTATGTGTCGTGTGATTCAACCCAGGTTACAAGGTTCGGAGCCGCGGGATGCCGCCAGTCGCTCAGTCCCTTTGCGTTCAATTTTGCGCTCGTTAAAGAGCTGCGGATAATCTTTCCGTAGTCGCTCGCAACGACCGGCATGATTGCGCCATATGCGTCCTCGCGGGCATTTCCACCCTGAAGCACCTCGCCGTAGATAAAAAGATTTTCCGCATTGTGCAAGGTCTCGCCGTTTATGGCTTTCTTTCCCAAAAAAATCGGCCAGAAGTCATTTTCCTTGCTGTATTCATCTTTTGGGTCATCCGGAAGTCCGATATGCCTTGCCGTGTCATAGCGGAAGCCGCTTGCACCGCAGTCAATCACGTCGTTCACGTACTTCATGTAGTACGCCTGGAACAGGGGATTTTCTGTATTCACGTCAGGAAGGCCGCCCATATGCGCGGTCGTGCATTCCAAGCGGTCAGCGTAGTTTCTGATTCCGTGGTCGTTGTTCTTGTGGAACAGCTTGTCCATGCCGCCTACAGCCTCAATGAATTCCGGGGAAATTTCCTTTATGCGTGGCGTGGTGTGGTTCGGAAGCACGTCAACGATGACCGCAATTCCCAGCTCCTTTGCCTTGGCGCACATTGAAATAAATTCGTCACGCGTTCCCAGCCGGTAGTTTCCGATTTTCCAATCCGTCGGCTGGTAATGGTAATACCACTTTCCGTTCAGCTCTGGGCTCATGAATTCAAGACCGCCGTATTCACCCACAAGGCAGGTGTTTATGGGCGAGGTCTGCAAGGCGGTAAAGCCCGCGTCTTTGATTTTCTGCATGTTCGCTTCTATTGTTTTGAACGACCAGCACCAGCAGTGAAGGATTGAACCGTTCTGAATTTCTTCACGGGAAACGGCCGCAACCTGAGCGCACAGAAGCGCGCCCACCAAAAATGATACGATAAGATTTCTAATTAATTTCATACCATTCATTATAAATGAAGACGGCGCAAAGTCAAAGATTTTATTTTAGCGCTAAACGTTTTTTTGAAAAAAAATTGGCTGCACTTTTGCGAAAAGTCATCTTCCGCGTCATGCAGCCAGCTTTATTGCATGGAAATCAATTTTTAGTGTATAGGTATTAAAAAAATAGCTTTCAGTCGAAGTTCATCCTTCAAAATCGCAAGCTAGCTT
>CAKZZR010000245.1 GCA_937885475.1 uncultured Treponema sp. | reverse complement strand
GCGACAGCTAAAGTCAGAGTATTTTTGAAAAAATGAACGAACCCCTCCGCACGAATCAATCTTCTCCTTCGCGCAATTTTTTATAATTAGCCCCAGCTTTCAATTATTCGAAACCACGATGCGTTTGCCCTGCTCATCCAAGTTCTGTTGGTTCAAGAATCCCCGTAAAAAAAAATAGTAAAGAAAATTTTCTGGATTCCGATAGACAAGTAAGAGCGGAAAAGCCGCTGAGGAAATGCGATATGGAACAGAAAAGATTATTATGGATTATTGCTGCCGTTGGAGTTTTTCTCCTGGTCGTTTTGGGAGCGGCGCTGATTATTTATGCTCCGGCAACAAAAACACCTCATTCAATTGCGCGCACAGCAAAACCAGAAGCTCAGGAAACCGCGAACGGATGGATTTCGCTTGCGCCTTCCGCTCAGTCAGTAAGCGCACCGGATTTTCAGCAGTTCCAGAATGCAGAGACACCGAACGCAGAAGGAACGACAGCGGCGGACGCAGTAACATCGGCTCCTGTACCGGCAGAAGGCTTTAACTTCAGTCAGAATCAGAACGCGGGAACAGTAAAGGTGAACGACATAACCGTTCATGCTGACAACGCGACCATTTACGCAAAAAATACGGTAACGACAGCTCCGGAAGGAACAGGAACGCAGACGGCACAGACAATCATCAACAACACGACCACAATCGACCTGAACAGTCCCGTTCCACCGGCACAGATTACACGCGAGAATGCAAAGGAAGTGCGCCATGAGCTTGCGCAGAAAAAGCCAGAACCAAAGCGCGCCCCAGAGAAAGCACCGGCTGTTGCCGCAAAGCCAAAGAACGAATACAAGCCATCTTCAAAGCAGAGCGCACCGGCAAAAGCAACGGCAAAGCCTGCCGCTCCTAAAAAAGCTCCGGGTCAGACGCAGTTCTGGGTTCAGGTTTCGGCACTGACAAGCCGCAAAAGCGCGGATTCAGCACGCGACCTTTTGGCTCAGCACCAGATTACCGCCGACGTGTTCACCTACACGAACAACAAGAATCAGATGTTCTACCGCGTACGCGTAGGTCCATACACCACAAAAACAGAAGCGGAATACTGGCGCACAAAGATTGCACAGATTGACAACTTCAAGAGCACGGCAAGCTACGTTACAAGCACCGTAACAGAAAACTAAGCCGAATGCACCTTCAGAATGCCGACCACTACGGTCGGTATTTTTTTTGTCTTTTTTTTTAAAAGATTGCCGTTTTTGCATGGGAACGCGGTTAATATAGGCATGAAACATATAATCATGTATATTGCAGCTTCCTTGTTTTTTGCCATGGTAACGGCACCGCTTTGCGCCGCCGATGCACACCCACCGATGCTGAAAAGGCTTGTGCTTACCAGTGGCGGAACCGTAAGAATCACGCCGGATAATGCAGAAAAAACAACGTATGCACTGAACTATGCGACCGCAGAGCTGTTCCTGCGCGGGCTTGAGGCAAAATGCGCCTGGCAGACAGACACCACTGCCTTTGTTGAGAATGGCTCCCCTTCCTCTCCAACGGTGCACGAGCCGGCATGGAGCGCCGTTCTGCGGGCGGACGATTTTTTTACGCTTCCCTGCGCGCTGTTCGCAGGGAACATAAAGGCAGGCGGAAGCGCCGCAAAGCTCCGTTCCCCGGCAATTTCCACAGGGACGAACGCCTTGGGCGTCATAGCAAAAAACGCCTCCCAGCTGACCATACTTAAGCCGGGCGCAAGCGGCTACAAAACGCCGCTTGGCACCGCACTAAGCGCCAATCTGCGCATTGCAAACGGCAAGTTCCGTTTGTACGCCGCAACCTTTATGAATGAGGACGAGGAAACGCTGTTCGGCATGCAAGCCGACCTGCCCGCAGTAAAAGCCGGCAGACTTTCCTTTTCGTATACGGCAGGCAGCACAATTTTTGAGGGCAAAAGCGCTTCGTGGTTCAGCCCGTATGTGCTTTTTCCTGAGGAACGGTACGTCTTTCAGTCAGCGCAGGCGGCATTTGCGTCCAAGCGTTTTTGCGCAAAATATACGGCAAACGCAATGCAGTCCGTGCAGCAAAAAGATTGCTGGAACCTCTGCCTTTCTGCGGAGCATATGCTTACGCAGGGTGCAGTCCGCCTTGTGCTGAGCGGTTTTTATTCAAATTGCCCTCAGACCTTCACAGCTTCCGGGAGCCATCTTAAGACAAATGCCTCGCTAAGGATAAATCCGCAGTACGCGTTTTTTACGCCAAACGGAGCGGCAAAAATCACGGCGGGCGCGCTTTTATTTATTGAAGAAAAGAACGTGAGCGGCGGAAAAACTGCGCTGCGGGCAAAGACAGCCCTTTCTTCAGAGGCGCGCACGCAAAAGAGCCTGACGACGCTGAATTTTGCCATCACTGGAATAGAAGCGGAGCCCTGGGATTTTTATTCGGCGACGTATGCAGGAACGCTTAAGTACCAGCGCCAAAAAAAGGCTGCGCCAGGAACAAGCATTGCCGTCGCTCATGCGCCAAAGACGGAAAAAACGACCTACAAAGTGGCAGCGCACATGAAGCTTCCATGCCAGAACGCAGTGCAAGCGCGGACAACATGCACCGCCGTTCAGACAGAAAAGGATTTAAAAAGCGTTGATGCAGAGCTGAAGGTTCAGTGGCGAAAAAAGCAAAAAAGGCTGTCAGTATCAACAGCCTTTTGCATAAAATATGCGGTATATTCCCGTGAATGAACCACGCAGCACGAGAACGCCTTACTCGCGGTTCCAGTTTCCGCGTGAAGGGTAATACGACCATAACCCGCGGTTTGATATTGACGTTCCCGCCGTGGACTCCGTATAGATGTAGTCCATCGTAAGATAGATGTCGTTCTCTTCCACAGGAAGGGACGGATCCTGACTGATGAGAGCGCGGACAATGTACGGCTCGCAGATTGCGCTTGCTCCGGTGGATTCACCTTTTGGAAATTTTCCGTCCTTGCTGAATGCCGTCGAATAGCCTTCTGCAGGTTTTCCGTCCGTAAGCGCTATATAGAACGCGCCATAGCCCTTGCTACGGTTACCACCGGTTCCAAGAATAAGATAATCGCTCGTAATTGCCATTGAGCAGATTGTAGTTGAGCTGTCAACATCCTGACGCGTGATTTCGTCGGGGCGATAGCGCTTTGTTTCCGTTCCTTCCGTATATGTTCCCGTATGAATGCTTGCCGTGGAATACGTCGTCTTTCCTTCTGTAGAGGTGGAAGAAGAAAGCAGATAGCAACCCGCAAAATCCGCCTTCACCTTGTTTACGGCGCTGCCTAATGTCTTGTAGCCGGAATCCGATGTATTGTCGTGCCACAAAACGACCGTATCCGCGGCAAAGGTGTCGCTTCCCATGTCGCTGAAGTAATTGAGATATTCGCCGTCGTAACCAAAGAACACGTATTTTGCGTCAACCGGAGTTGCCGTAGAGGGCGTTCCGCCGTCCGCAGTGCCTTCCCAGTCGTATTCAATGTGATAGGTCTCGTCAGTCAGTGCGTTCAGGCGGTCCGTAAAAAGGTACTCGCCGCTAAAATATACCGCTCCAAGAACACCGTTCGTCATGACGGCGGAATCGTCGTCCTTGTGCGCATCAAAATCCTCGTACTCCTCGCCGTCGTCAGAGGTCTTTGTATACATGCCGCCCTGAATTACTTCAGCCGTTCCGCCGTCAAGCGCGTACACCTGCCAAAAATACTTGTTTGCCTTAGCAGACTCCGTGCGGCTGTAGCTGTTGTACGCACCGTCGCCGCCCACGCGGATATACGCCTTGCGGTGCTCAGGATTGGTCGCGTTGGTACAGAACAGTTGAACGCTTGCGTCCATGCGGTAGTATTTGTAATAGAGCATGTCCAGATACTTTTTGATGTAGTCGTTCACGTCCTTAACCGGCTGCCAGCCGCCGTTCGCGCTGAAGTCCAGCATTCCTTTCGTATTCAGCACCGGCTCGCAGTAATACAGGTGCAAGTCCTTCGGAATATTCCGTCCCACAGAAGTATCGTAATACGGCTCATAGGTAATGACGTACATATACTTTGAGTCGGCGGCAACCTTAAAAATATGCTTGCCGCTGAATTTCATGTCAAAATAAGAATATTCAACGGTTTCGGGCAGTCCGTTTCCACTGACGCGGTTCCATTCGCCATGAGAGGAAAGCAACGCGTCCTTGTAATACAGCTTTCCGTTAGAAAGGAACAGGAACTGCTTCTCTACGCCGGTAAAATGCTTTGTAACCTTTGCGCCGCTGCCGTCGGTGTAGGTGTAGTCCATGTCGCCGGTCGCGTTAAAACGCACGATATTGTTTATGTTGCCAGAAATGGTTCCGTCCTCAAGCTCCACCTCGTCGCGGATGCTCTGAAAAATCGCATCGTAGCATGAGGAAAACGACAGCGCGGTGAATACGCAAGCGGCAAGCGCAAGAATTATCTTTTTCATCTTCATCAAAACCTCAAAAAACTAGAAGTGATAGCGGGCAGCCACCGAAATCTGCGTGAAAATTCCGTAGTCGGATTCCTTGTTCTCGGTGGTCGTATACCATTCGGGAAGATACAAAAGCTGACCGGTAAAGCCGGCTGACCAGCCTTCAACAATGCGGAAAAACGCGCCTACCTCGCCCTTTGCAACGAAGCCCGGAAAATATTTTTTGTTCGCGCAGGTCTCAAAGCCGATTCCCGTGGAAAGCGTTATCGGAAATTCAAAGCGCCCCAGCGCCGGCTGAAAGAACGCGCCAATCGTAATGGGAACAAAGGTAAGCACGTTGCTTCCAATCGTAGGATTGTAGCCCGCCATAAGCTCGCCGCCCAGACCGAACCAGCCGGTCAAAAAGCGGTAGTAGCCAAGCTGCGCGGCTCCGCCCACATACAGCTGACCGTCAAAATTCATAGGAAAGTTAGGCATGAGGGCAATCTTTATGAACTGGTCGCCCCTTCCGTTCATCTTGTAAGAATAGTCATCATCGCGCACGATTGCGTCTTCGTCCCCCTCGGAGCCGTCTTCCGGCTGGGACTGTGCGGTAATCGGAAGCAAAAAGAGCGTCAGAATGCCAAAAATAGAAAGAATACGTTTCATTTTTCCTCACGGTTTTATATAATGAGAATAGACAAGGGGATTTATTCCGTTTGTTCACTATATATTTTTTTCAGTATTTTTACAATTGAAACAATCAGTTTTATGGAAGGTAACAGATGAGCGCAACAATTATTGACGGAAAGGCAATTGCGGCACAGGTGCGTGGCGAGGTGGCAGAAAAGGTTTCTGCTTTGAAGCAGAAGGGCATAACACCCTGCCTTGCGGTTATTCTTGTAGGTGAGAATCCGGCGAGCGTTTCCTACGTAACAGGAAAGCAGAAGGCGCTGGCAGAAGTTGGCATGGCAGACCGCAGCATGCACCTTGCAGAATCCACATCGGAAGCCGAGCTGCTAAAAATCATCGATGAACTGAACAAGGACGACAGCGTTCACGGAATTCTGGTGCAGCTTCCGCTTCCTAAGCACATCAACGAAGAAAAAGTTTTGCTTGCAATCAGCCCGGAAAAGGACGTTGACGGCTTCCATCCGATGAATGTGGGAAACCTCGTAATCGGAAAAAAGGCATTCCTTCCCTGCACTCCTCATGGAATCATCGTGCTGCTTGAAAAAATGGGCATTGAGACCAGCGGAAAGCATGCCGTAGTCATCGGGCGCTCGAACATCGTAGGAAAGCCAGTCGCGCTGCTGCTTGCGCGTAAGGAAACGAACTGTACGGTAACAATCTGTCATACGGGAACAAAAAACATGGCAGAAATCACGCGTCAGGCAGACATTCTGATTGCGGCAAGCGGACACCCGCACACGGTTACAAAGGACATGGTAAAACCGGGCGCGGTAGTGATTGATGTGGGAGTGAACAGAATTCCGGACAGCACAAAAAAAAGCGGCTTCCGTCTTATCGGCGACTGCGACTACGCAGACCTTTTGGAAACCGCCTCGTTCATCACGCCGGTTCCGGGTGGAGTTGGACCGATGACGATTGCAATGCTTATGTTCAACACGCTCGAAGCCGCAGAAAAATAAACGAGTCCCGCCATGTGAACAAATACCACGCCCGCTAGAACAGCGGGTAGCACTCAAAGCCTGCACTTCGGAGCGAGTCGGCCATGGTTCCGGCAGCGTTCTCGTCTACGACCACAAGATAATACGTCGTTCCGCTGTCGCGAACCTCTTCCTGCATATACGCGTTGAACCTGAGCGCCTTAAGCTTGTCCACAAAGTTCTGCGCGTTCGTCTTATCCCGGAACAATCCGAGCTGCTGCTTCTTTGGCTTTTCATGGTCTTGAGCGGCAGGCGCGGAGGTCGCAGATGCGGCCCCGGACGCCTTGGCACCGCGGGTTGCCGCGTTATCAGCATTCCCTGCACTTGCAGCTGCCGCAGTCTTAGCCGCAGATTCCCCAGCACTGCCAGAACCGCCTTCCGCAGACGTTGAGATGGTCTCCGCAACGCCGACTTCCTCCTTAGAAACAGTGCGCACGCGCTCAACGACGATTCCGTCGGCATTCGTCCGCTCCTGAACGTCGGTCTTACGCGGCAAAAAATACCAGAACGGAGCCGGATAAATCTGCACCTTGCCGGTTACGATTCCTGTCTCGGCAGAGCCGGGAAATTCGCTTTTTAAGACGGCGGCGTATTTTGCGTCCCCGCTCAGATACCACAGCGTAAGCAGAATGGACGGCTTTACGCTTTTGAGCGACGGAAGTTCCAGATACGCCTTTAGCATGGCAACCGGCTCAAGCGTGTCCTGCGTCGTTTCTGCGCGGCAAAGGGCGCTCCACTGCTCATATAGCTTTATGAGCGCCTGAATCTCGGCATTCTTTGAGCCGCGCACGCTGGAATTCAAAAAACTGTCCGCGTTCTCCCAGTCGCCGGCGCTCAATGCACAGCGGACGGCATCCATGACAAGGCGCTCCGATGATTTTTTAGGCATACCTTCGGCATCGCTTCCTGCAATGGCGGCGGCGGCAACGTAGGAATCCCGCGCGGCATCGTACTGCGCCGTGGTCTCCTGAATGGACGCAAGAAACGCATACGCGGAGCGCTTTTCATTCTGTGCGGCAAGGGAGGGAATTTCCTTCTTCAAATAATCTATGGCTTTATAGGGATTTTCTTTTGCAACGGCGTTGTCTGCAAGCCTGCGAGCGGTAAGATCCTGCG
>CAKZZR010000244.1 GCA_937885475.1 uncultured Treponema sp. | reverse complement strand
TTATGTTCGCGCGGTCAAGTGAAAGTCCTTCCTGCCCCTCGCCGAACTTCTTGAAGGCATCCATGTTGTATACGAACTGAGCGTAGATTACCGGTGCCTTGAGAGCCTTGAGTTTTTTTGACACTCCTACAGAGAATGCGAACGGGTTGTTCACATCCTCATCGTAGCCTTCTGCTGCGTCTGTGCTCTTCTTTGTCTTTACGCCGACTGCCGCAGCAAGCTTAACGTCGCCTGCAAACTCAACCTGTCCTGCAAGGGTATTGAACAGACGGATTGCGTTGCCATCGTCGTAGCCGTAGTATACGTTTACGTTGCGGAGCGTAGGTCCGATGTCTGTCATGGCAAGGGTAAGACCGCCCTTCTTGAACCGGAAGCTTGAGTCGCTTGAGGCGTACTTGTTCAGCTCGTCCTCGTCAAGCTTTGTGCCGTATTCGTCCTTTCCGTATTTGTATGCGCGAAAGTCAAGGTCTCCGTATGCGCCGATGGTAAAGATTGTCTCTGGAATCTTGAATGATACGCTCGGCTTGAACTTGAATTCCGCTCCGCCCGTTTGTGTGTACAATGGTTCCATCTTGCTTCCACAGCGTTTGAGGTACCAGCTTTCTACGCCGCTTGCTGCCCAGTAGTTTGTCTTATTGAAGTCCTCGTCCTGGCTCAAGTCCTCAAGAGGAAGCTTTGCGCGTACGGCAAGGTCAATGGTAAGCGCCTTGTCCAAAAGGCTTACGTTTCCGTGAACGTCGATGTTCTGGCTGTTCAATACACCAAGCTGCTCAGAAAGGTCAAAGGTTCCGTCGTCGGTGTTCTCGCGAACGTACAGCATTGAAGCCTGCATACCACGAAGACGGTAGCTTGCGTCTACGCTGAAAGCGTCCTGTGAATAGCCAACCTTTGCCTGTGCCGCAATATTTTTGATTCCCTCAAAGCTGTCCTTGCGGTAGAAAACGTCCGTTGAATAGCCAACGAAGTCTGCGGTTCCGGTAAGGTCTGTGTCAGGCGTGTTGTCTGCGCTCTTCTGGTATGTGGCAAGCAAGCCCTGTGCCGCAACGGTAAGGCGTCCGCCTGCAACGGTGAATGCGTCCTTTGCACCAAAAACGTAGTCCTGCTCAATTGAATCGTAGAAAATGTTGCCGTTGTCGTACATTCCGTTTGACTGGAAGTCGATTACAAGGTCGTCCTTTTTTACGCCAATCCAGCCCCAGTGTCCGTACAAAGTTCCCTTGCGGTCTGCGGTGCGGTTTGGTGCGAATCCTGCGGTGAACGAAAGACCTGTTCTCTGCTCAATAAGACCTGCAAGCTGGTCGCTCAAGGAGAATTCGTTGAAGCCTCCAACGTGCTGGTAGCCTGCATCCCATGTGTTGTCCACGGTCTTCCAGATTACTGCCTGACGAAGGTTCGGTTTTGCATAGTTGAAGCCTGTTACAAAATTGATGTACGGTGTGTTGAAGCCGAACTTAAGGTGTCCGATGTAGGAAGCAGAACCCGGACCTGCGCCGTCGCGCCCAACGTTATCTGTAGACTGCGCGGTATAAGAAACCAGGTTTGAGGTCATGTTCTTTACGAAGTCCTTCAATCCGTCCTCAAGCTCAATAACGTCGTTTCCGTCCTTGTCTTTTTTCATAAGATAGATTGGTTCTACGTCCGGGCTTAATGTGTCGTCAAGCTGTGTTTCTGCAAGACAGATTTCTATAAAAAGCGGGCATTGTGGAAGGAAGTTTCCAACGAATTTGTTGTAGGAAACAGCTCCAAACGATACGTTGTCCACATCAAGTCCTTTTTTTGTAGGATCGTTTTCTGACTGAGTGGAGAACTTTGACTGAAGCCCCACCATTGTCCATGTGTTGAAATTGATTTTGCCTTTGCCGCCGGTTGAAGCGCCGTCGTCTCCGCCAACCATTTCGCTTAAGATAAGCTGGCTGTTCTTTCCGCCAAAGCCGTCGTCAAGAAGGTTCGGAGCGCGAAGGTCAGGCGTCCAGTTTCCGTCGCTGATGAATTTGTAGATTACTTCATCAGAAGCCTTGAAGGTTTTGGTGAGCGTAAAACCTTTGTCTGTTTTTTCCATTGGTTCTGCGCCATCACCCCAGTTGGTGAAGTTTCCTGCAAGCAGTACTTCGTTTGCGCGCGGGTTGCCATAGAAGAATACAACTTCTACGTTACCGTCGCTCAATTTTTTTACTGTTACATCCGCAAAAATCATTGCGGTTGCTGCCAGCAAAACTGAAACAAAAGCGATTAGCCTTTTCATTTTGTTTCTCCTTATTTTTTATTGATGAACAGAAGGTTTCCCCCCTGATGTTCCCAAAGAATGCCGGAGCCTTCACCTCTCCGGCATGTACCCCGCAGCGTTCATTCCGCGGGGGTGTGCTTCAGCGTTTATTCGCTCCGTTGAAACACGCAGACTTTTTTAAATTTCTATCCTTAGTTATTGGAGGACTGATTATTTTGCGGCTTCCATTGCGGCTGCCGCTGCGTTCAGGTCTGTGCGAACGTCGTCGCCGTCCCAGATTCCGGCATAGGCTGCGTTCATGGCAGACCAGTAGGTTCCCAGTTGCGGAATTGTAGGCATTGGGCGTGCATATTTAAGCTGTTCCTTTATTCCGTTTACCAATGGGTTATCAATCGTAATGTCGTTGCGCGGTGGAATCTGGTCGGTCATCTCGTAGCGCTTCTGAAGCATTTCCTTGGATGTAAGGAACTTAGCGAATTCCTTGGCTTCTTCCGGGTGCTCTGTGTATGAGCTTACGAACGCAAGGCGCACGCCAGAGAATGATGTTGAATGATCCGTTCCTGGAAATGCCGGAAGCCGCGCGATTCCAAGGTCGATTCCTGCTTTTTTGAATGTTGGAATTGACCATGGACCGGTGATAATCATGGCCGCCTTGCCTTCTGCAAATTCCGCGTTGCAGAAGTCGCCGTTTGCGTCTGCGGCGGGAATATCAAGCAATGCCTTGCGGAGTGCCTTGAAGTATTCAAGCCCCTTGATTGCGTTCGCGCTGTTCAGGTTGTGCTGCTTGCGGTCGTTTCCGTCTGGTCCAAAGAGCGGAGCGCCAAAGCTGTCCATGAACATATAGTCGTAGTAGCCGTCGCCAACCGCCCATACGATTGCGTATTTGTTTTCTATCTTGTTGTTGAACTTTGCGGCAAAATCCTTGATTTCTTCCCATGATTTTGGCGCGTTCTTGATTAGCGCCTTGTTGTAGAAAAGGGCATAGGTTTCGGCAGCCAGCGGGTAGCCGTAGCTTACGCCGTCGTACTTTGAGCCGATTTTTGCCATGTCGTAGAACTCCTTCATGTAGTTGTCCACGTCGTCAACCGGAAGAACGTTTCCGCCTGCAACGAGCGCGCCGATGTGGTCATGCGGAGAAACAAAGATGTCTGCTCCTACGCCGGCAGGTCCGTCAAGCTCGATTTTTGCGCGGGAGTCGGTGTGTCCAACTGCCTCATATGTGATTTTTACCTTTGGGTTTACCTTTCGGTAGTCCTTGATTGCCTGAAGAATGAATGCGCTTTCCGGACCGGAAGATTCCCAGACCTTAAGCTCTACGCGGCCACCCTTTGGGGCTGCAAACAGATTCATAGCCAGAACGGCTGTTGCAATACTGCAAACTATTTTTTTCATAAGATACTCCTGTTGCGCTATAGTTTAGCGCTAAACCTATGATTTATATTACACAGGTTTACCGATAAAGCAAGTTTTTTTTTGCAAATTTTTGAAAATTTTTTGATTTTTTTTTATAAATCTGCCGAAAAACAAAAAATTCACCGCTTTTTTTAGCGGTGAAAGGTTAGGGGAGATGCCAAAAGTCTTATGGGAGCGTTTTTTTCTATCTGCCTAGCGTATGTCTCGCACGGAATCCCGGAGAGAAAGCTTTGTTTCCGTGCAGAGTACGGAAGGCTGCTCCTTTCCGGCAAGCTTGTTCAGCAGCATATGAACGGCGCGCACGCCCTTTTCTGTAGTCTGCTGGTCAACCGACGTAAGTTTTGGGTCAGAAAAATTCCCTATGGAAAGATTGTCAAAGCCAACGATAGAAAAATCCTCGGGCACCTTAAGCCCGTTTTCCTTTGCACCCTGCATGATTCCAAGCGCGCACACGTCGCTTGTGGTGATTATGCCGGTGCAGTCAAGCGTTTCTTTTTTGAGCGTCCTTCCAAATTCCAGTCCGCTTTCATAATTGGGAAGAATGCTCACGCATTTTGACGCGTCAAACGGAATGCCGTTATCCTCAAGCGCCTTTTTGTAGCCATTGAATCGCTGCTCCAAAAGAAGGTTTCCCTCATGCTCCGCCGCAAAGATGATTTTCTTGTGTCCGTTCCTTATAAGGTACTCCGTGGACTGGTAGCAGCCGTTAAGGTCGTCGCAGCGCGAATACAGCACGCCCGGAATGTCTGCGTAGCTGTCTATAAGAACGAAATTCTTGTTCTGGTAGTCTGCAATCTCCGGAATCGTTTCGTTGAAGAATGGAAGTAAAAAAATCGTGCCGTCAATTTTCCAGGTGCGGTACATAAGGTCAATGTCCTTGGGCTTGTACACGGAACGCAGCAGCACGAAGTAGCCGTTTGCCATAAGCTCGCGTTCAATGCTTGCAATAAGCTCAATAAGATACTGATTGTAGATTGAGGTTAAGTCCATTGTTTTTATGTACGGAAGCACAAGAAGAATCAGGTGGGACGATTTTGAGGACAGCGTACGCGCCATGAGATTTGGTACGTAGTCGTACTTTTTGATGACGGCGGTAACTTTTTCGATTGTTGCCGCCGAGACTTTTTTGTGGTTTCCGCTGATGACGTTCGAGACGGTCATCATGCTTACTCCGCATTCGTTTGCAATATCCTTTAATGTCATAGGAGCCTCTGCATTTTAAGTTTAGACTAAACCTCTTTTACTGTAGCACAAAAAAAAAATGTTGACAAACCAAAAAGAGGCGGTTATTCTGATTATAGTTTAGCGCTAAACTTACAGCAAGATGAAACAGCGGCGCTTGTATGGAATTTTAATTTGGAGGAAAAATTCTATGAAAAAATTCAAACGCACAAAAGGAATCCTTGCGTTCTCACTGCTTTTTTCGTTGTTTGCACCGTTGGCTGCGGAGCCGGCCGTAAAGGTTGAGGGGCTTGCAGAAAAAACTGAGGACGGCGCGATTTTTCACGCATGGTGCTGGTCGTTCAACACAATCAAAAAGAATCTGAGCGAGATTGCGGCGGCGGGTTTTTCTGCGTTGCAGACTTCTCCGGTAAGCCAGTGTCTTGTTGGCGAGGACGGCGGACTTGAGATTTTTGGAAAGGGTAAGTGGTACTACCATTATCAGCCTACGAAGTACGTGGTTGGAAACTATCAGCTTGGAACTGAAAAGGAATTTATTGCGATGTGCGAGGAAGCGCATAAATACGGCATAAAGGTAATCGTTGACACGGTCATAAACCACTGTACCGCAACCTACAACGCGATTGACCCTGAGCTTCGCAATATGGAAGGCGGCGGGTTTCACGCGCAAAAGGGCAACTGGTCAGAGGTTGACCGCTTTGAGGAAACGCAGAACGCGCTTTCCGGCTTGTGGGATTTGAACACGCAGAACCCCAATGTTCAGCAGCACGTGCTTGCGTTCCTTAAGCGCTGTGTTGAGGACGGTGCGGACGGCTTCCGCTATGATGCGGCAAAACTCATTGAGCTGCCGGACGATTCTTCCGCAACGTACGGAAACGATTTTGCAAGCGACTTCTGGCCTACTGTGCTGAACAACGGCGCGGCATTCCAGTATGGCGAGGTGCTTCAGGAAGGCGGAAACATCACTTATTCGTCAGACATGAAGAGCGGATACGACGACTCGCTTTCTTCTCGTCTTGGGGCATACCACAGATACATGCGCACTACGAACTCCCTGTACGGCTTTCGCGTGCGCGACGCAGCCGTTCACAATAATTTCAATGCGGCATTTGTAGGAGACACCTTGCTTCCTGCGGGCGCAAACGGCAGCAAGGTGGTAACATGGGTAGAAAGCCACGACAACTTCTGTAACGATGCGTCCTACAAGGAACTTGACGGTCAGCAGATTGTGCGCGCGTGGGCGGTAATTGCTTCGCGCAAGAACGGCACGCCGCTTTTCTTTGACCGACCGATGGGCAGTACGGCAAATACTCCGTGGGGAGAAAACAAACTTGGCGCTGCGGGTAGCAACTTGTTCAAGGACGCGCAGGTGGTTGAGGTGAACTTCTTCCGCAATGCAATGGCGGGCGAGGACGAGGCGCTTTCAAACCCAACCGGCGAGGACGAAGTTCTGTTCATTGAGCGCGGAAAGCGCGGCGTCGTAATCATCAATGCCTCTGCGCAGAAAAAGACGTTTGATGGCGTTCCTGTAAAGATGATTGCGGACGGTGAGTACACCGACCAGGTACGCGGCGGAACTGTACGCGTTGAGGGCGGCAAGTTGTACGGTTCTGTGAATGCAGAAAGCGTTGCAGTTGTATACAACAAGACGGTAAAAACACCGGCATTTGCGCCGGCAATAGAAAGCTCCGTTCCAAGCGGATACTTCCTTGAGGACACAATGAAGCTTAACGTTGCAATTCGTGGCTGTACTGACGCAACCTGCACCGTGGGAAAGGATGCTCCTGTTTCCGTTCAGAATGGCGATGTCATTGAGATTGGAAAGGGCGTTCCGTTCGGAAAATCCATTGCGGTAACCATTGCGGCAACGGATGCAAACGGAAAGAAAATCACCAAAAAGTACAGCTACAAAAAGGCTTTGTATAAGAAGAACACTATCGTATATTTTGACACGGCGTTCATGGGCGCGGGTTGGAAGCATGACCGGGTATGCGCATACATCTACAACGAGGGCGGCGTAAAGGCAAATGCCAGCTGGCCGGGAGTGGAGATGGAGAACATGGGCGGCGGAAAATATAAGTACGTTCTTCCTTACGAGCTTGAGAACCAAAAGACATACGTCATCTTTAACAATGGTAACGGCGGCGACAAGAACCAGTACCCCAACGGTGCCGGGCTTGACTTGTACAAGGGAACTCAGATGATCTTGCAATCTGATGGCTCTTGGAAGCTGTTAAAATAGTACGGAACACATTGCAAGAAACGTAAGGGCGTGCGCTTGCCTCAATATAACGGCTGGCACACGCCCTTTTTTTTGCATTCATGATTTTTTTTGTATCTGGCAGAAAGACAAAAAAAATACCGCCCGCATTTTGTGCGGGCGGCCTCTGCTTTTATTTACTTAGCGGACGAACAGCTTTTTGAGCATGTCCAAATCAAGTTCCGGATAAAGCACGTGTGCGCCCAAAAGCTTGTTCACTCGCTCGCGGGCAGATTTAACTGCGTCGTCAGAAATCTCAATCTTTCCCTTCGCTGGCTTTCCTTCCTTTGTAAGACCAGGCTTTGTGTTCTTGAGTACGTAGTCGATGATGTCAGCGACTTCCTTCATGTCAGCCTCATTCATTCCGAGCGTCGTAAGACCAGGAGTGCCGATGCGGATTCCGCTTGTCCACCATGCGCCGTTCTTGTCATAAGGAAGGGCGTTTGCATTTGCCGTAACGCCGCACTTGAACAATGCAGCCTCTGCCTGTTTTCCTGTAAGGCCATAGCCTGTTACGTCCACCAGCATAAGGTGGTTGTCCGTTCCGCCTGTCTGGAGCGGCATTCCGTGCGATTTGCATCCTTCTGCAAGAGCCTGTGCGTTCTTTACAACCTGATGAGCCCACGCCTGATACTCAGGAGTGCGCGCTTCCTTGAATGCGATTGCCTTTGCAGCCATCACGTGACCGAGCGGACCGCCAAGAACCATCGGACATCCCTTGTTCACGTAGTCAGCGAATTCCTTCTTGCACAAAATCATGGCTCCTCGAGGTCCGCGGAGCGTCTTATGGGTCGTAGTCGTAACGATGTCCGCCCATTTTACAGGGTCAAAGTCGCCCTCAAACACTTTTCCTGCAACAAGACCTGCAAAGTGCGCCATATCCACCATCAATACTGCTCCGCACTTGTCGGCAATCTCGCGGAAGCGGCGGAAGTTTATTTTTCTTGGGTATGCGGAAAATCCTGTAAGAAGGATGAGCGGCTTTACTTCCATTGCCTGCTTTTCAATCGCATCGTAGTCCAAAAGTCCTGTCTCGCGGTCAACTCCGTAAGGATGGCTTTCAAACATGCGCGCAGAAACGTTCATCTTGTATCCGTGCGTAAGGTGTCCGCCGCAGGAATAGTCCAAGCCCATAAGACGCTGGTTTCCGAACTTCTTTCGGAGAGCGTCAAACTGCTCATCGGTAAGGTCGTTCAAGGATTTTACGCCAAGCTCCTCAAGAGTTGGAGTCTCAACCTTTGCAGAAAGAATTGCCCAGTAGGCAACAAGGTTGGTATCTGCTCCTGAGTGCGGCTGAACGTAAGCGTAGTCAGCTCCAAAAAGGGCTTCTGCCTCGCGGGCAGCAGTGTTTTCAACCGCGTCGATGTTGACGCATCCGCCGTAGTAGCGGTGCTCCGGGTAACCTTCGGCATATTTGTCCGTAAGGAGGTTTCCCATTGCGGCCTGAACGTTCAGGGAGCAGTAGTTTTCAGAAGCTACCAGCTTAAGGTGGCTTCTCTGGTTCTCAAGCTCATTCACGATGCTTGCCGCAATATCCGGGCCGACGGCCGCAACCTGCTGAAGGTTTGCGACATACGCTGTCATTGCGGCGCTAGGCTTTCCGCCGCAGGATGAAAGATATTCTTCTAATGGAGTTGACATTTGTTTCCTCTTTTCTTAATGGTATTGATAAATACTAGCGGAAAACCGCTGTAGTTTCAATTTTATTTAATGTTTTTCTGTATGAACTCGGCCTTAAGATTTTTGAGTTCTTCGGTTAAAGAAACCTTGTAGATGTGCGGGTTCAGGATTCGCTTGTAGCTTTCGTCAAGGCTTGCAAGCTGGCGTTGCATGTTCTCGCGCGCAAGGCGGAGCTGCTCGCTTTCTGGAATGCGTTTTTCAGTCCGTTTTCCGTCCTTGAGCTTGAGCTTGAGCAGCGGATCCACACGGCTTGCCTTGTAGCTGAACTGCCTGTAGTCAACCATCGGGTGATAGAAGCGGTATTCCGTGCCGGCTTCAAGCGACTCGCCGTCAAGCGAAAGTATGTCTGCCTGCGCCATTCCATTTTCATCGTAAAGACGGTAAACGTTCTTGATTCCAGGGTTTGTGGTCTTTGCCGGATTGTCGCTGAACTTCATTGCTGGAGTCATGGTGTCGGTTTCCTTGTCATGTCGGGCGGCAAGCTTGTACACGCCGGTAAAACTTGCTTCGTTTCCGCCGGTTACCATGTGGGTTCCAACGCCCCAGCTGTTGATTGGCGCACCGTTTGCAACGAGGGTGGTGATTATTTCTTCAGTAAGTTCATTTGAAACGCTGATTTTTGCCTGCGGGAAGCCAGCCTTGTCCAGTTCCTTTCTTACTTCGCGGGTAAGGTATGCAATGTCTCCGGAGTCCAGACGAACGCCGAAGTTGTAGCCTTTCTCAACAAGCTCAGCCCCTGCTTTGATTGCGTTTTTGATTCCGCTTTTGAGGGTGTCGTATGTGTCGATGAGGAATACTGCGTTCTGAGGGTAGATTTTGGCATATTCACGGAATGCCTCAAGTTCCGAGCTGTGGCTCATAATCCATGAGTGAGCCATTGTTCCCATTGCAGGAATTCCGTAGAGCTTTGCGGCAAGCGTGTTGCTGGTTCCTGCAGCCCCGCCGATGAAAGCGGCTCTGGTAGCTCCCATGGCACCGTCCGGTCCCTGGGCACGGCGAAGCCCGAATTCCATGATCGGGGCTCCCTTTGAAGCAAGGTAAACCCGGGCAGTCTTTGTTGCAATGAGGCTTTGGAAGTTCACGATGTTCAGCACGAGCCCTTCAAGAATCTGTGCTTCAATAAGGTTTGCGTGAATCCGTACGAGCGGCTCCTGCGGGAAGATTACGCTTCCTTCAGCCATTGTGTAAAGGTCGCCCGTAAAATGCCAGTCCTTAAGGTAGTCCAAAAATCCTTCCTCAAAGATTTTCTGCTCTCTTAAGTATTCAATGTCATCTTCCTCAAAATGGAATTCTGTGATTGCATCAAGCAGAGTTTCGTTTCCGGCAAGGATAGAGAACCCGCCGTTAAAAGGATTCCTGCGGAAGAACATGTCGAAAACGACCTTCTGATTCATGTTTTCCTTCCAGTATCCCTGTGCCATGGTCAGCTCGTAGAAATCAGTGAAAAGCGCATTGCTAGAAAAATAATTTTTCATAAAAAAACCTCTTGTGTTCATTCTAGTAAGGATTTCTTCGAGCCTGCCCCAAGCATCTTGTTCGCAGCCTGCATGTCCCGACTGCGCCATTCTACACAAAATTCAGCATTTTGTCATCACGACTAGATAGCTGTCATGGAAATCAATTTTAGAGGCTGAATTTATAAAAATAGCGCAAGGGAGAATTTG
>CAKZZR010000243.1 GCA_937885475.1 uncultured Treponema sp. | reverse complement strand
GATTTGAAGTGCACTTCACTTCAAATCGCACCTTTTTTTATAAAGCTCGACATTCGGCCTATATTACCTTTTTCTGAACATTCTAATTCAACCTGCTGACTAGATATGGGATCGCCTTTTCAAATTTTGCAAACACTGCAAAAAAGATAGTGCGGGGCGTAAAAAGGCTGTCCTACGTTCAGAATGCATTTTTTTGCGTAAGGCACCCCTTTTTTTATCCAAGCAGCAGGCGTTCTAAGTCGTGGACGGTGTTGCAGATGTAGTCGGCGTGGTGGGCTTCAAATTCGGGGAGGGAACCGTAGCCGTAGAGTACGGCGGCACAGGGAATGCTGTTTTGGTGTGCGCCGTTTATGTCGTTTTCACGGTCGCCAACCATAAGGATTCTTCCGGCTTTTGCGTCTGCGGTGGTCAGACCGCAGTTTTGCATTGCGTAGGCTATTACATCTGCCTTGCGGCTGCGGCTGGTGTCCAGCGTTGAGCCGCCTATAAAATCAAAGTAGGGTGCGAGCTTAAAATGTGTCATTACGACGTTCGCTTGTTCATCGGGCTTTCCGGTGGCAAGAACAAGGTGCTTTTTTGCTGCCTTAAGCTTTTGCAAAAGCGGAATTATGCCGTCGTACACGCGGTTTATGAAAATTCCCTCGCGGTTGTAAAATTCGCGGAACACGTCTATTGCTTCAGCGCATTGGTCGTGCGTAAAGTCAAGGTATTTTGGGCAGCTGTCCCACAGGGAAGGCCCAAGGAACGGCTTAAGCTCCTCGTTTGTGCGAGACAGCCCAAAGTGAGCGAGCATTACATGCAACGCGGCAAATATACCGTCCTGAGAGTCGGTGAGCGTTCCGTCCAAATCAAAAAAAATATAATCGTACATAAAAATCCTGATTGCGGCGGGGTTCGTTCATTTTCCAACGCAGAAACGCGAAAAAATGCTTCCCAGCACATCGTCGGCAGTAACCTCGCCGGTTATTTCTCCAAGAGAGTTGAGCGCCTCTTCCAAATCCTGCACGACGGCATCAAGCGAATAGTCCTCGTTGGCGGTGCGCAGTGCATGATGCACGCTTTCCAGCGCTTCTTCTACGGCGGCTTTTTGCCGTGCGGAACCAAGTCCTGCCTGCGCGCGTTCCGTTGGAAGTCCGCTCGTAAGCACTTCGCCGATTGCAGCAAACAGCTCCTTAAAGCCCATGCCTTTTTTTGCGCTGATTCTGACTTCCTTCTTAAGCAGTGGCATTTCCAACTTTATCTGTGAAGAAAGCGACGGTTCCTTTTCTACCATGTCGCTCTTGTTCCACACAAAAATCACCGGCTGCATGCAACTTTTTAGGAATACCAAATCGTCGGCGTTCAGACCAAAGCGCGAATCCTCAAGATACAGAATAATGTCCGCATCTTCCAAAAGGGAATGAGTAAGCTCCACGCCGTGCGCCTCTATCACGTCCTTAGTGTCGCGTAGCCCGGCGGTGTCAAACAAACGCACTGGAATTCCGTCAATGTTCACCCAGCTTTCAATCCAGTCGCGGGTGGTACCTTCTATGTCGCTTACAATTGAGCGCTCTTCCTTAAGAATGGCATTGAACAGGCTGGACTTTCCGGCGTTGGTTCTTCCGCACAGCACCACGCGTGCGCCGTCCTGATATAGCTTTTCGCCCTGCCATGAAGCACTAAGTTCGCAAAGTCGTGCGGCGGCTTTTTCCAAATCGGCTTTGTTAAAGGAGTCGGCAATGGTTTCCTCGTCCTCTGGATATTCAATCTCAACCTCTATAGCGCCGAGCGTGTCTGTAATGAGCCGCTTGATTCCGTCGATTTCCTCAAACAGGTTGCCCGCAAGACGACCTGCGGCGCGGCTTCGGCTTTCTCCGGTTCGGCTGGAAATAATTTCCTGCACTGCCTCTGCCTTGGTCAAATCTGCCTTGCCATTTATGAACGCCCGGAACGTAAATTCGCCGCGCTCTGCCTGTCGGAATCCTGTATTCAAAAGCAGGGCGTGAATTGCAAGCACAACGCCAGGACCGCCGTGGCAGCAGATTTCCACCATTTCTTCGCCGGTAAAGCTTTTTGGTGCACGGTAGATGCTTACCATTACCTCGTCAATTTTTATGTCTGCGTCATTCGTGGCATTGCTTGCCGGGTCGTTGGTATGGTCTGTAGCTTCGGCATTGCCTTGAGTTTTGCGCGCCGGTACATTCTGGGCGGTTCTGTCTACAATCCAACCGTATACGAGCGTGTTCCCGGCGGCTTCTAGCAGTGCCTTTGGGCGCGAAAATACGTGGCTTACCAGCTCAACGCAGTTTTTGCCGGAACAGCGCACGATTCCCAGTGCGGCAGGGGCAAGCGCCGTGGCAATGGCGCAAATTGGCTCTTCGGGAGCATATTTTGGGTTAGGCATGGGCTTCCTCGGTTTCAGCGGTTTTTGATGAGCTTAACCTGAAGCAGCGGCGTGTACACCTCGTCGTCGGAGTCCGCTTTTTCGCCGCGGTCAGGACCAAATTCGCCGTGCTGGTAAATTTTGTCCATCCACGTTAAGCCAACGTCCTTAAATTCTGGTGCAACGGACGTTCCAATGGCTGGTTTTTTAAACGCAAGGTCGGCTTCCATGCAGGTTCCAATGAACGGCTCTTCTGGGCTTACATCCGGCGAAAGCATGTCGTAATTTCCAGAATTGTTCCAATGCATGTATCCGTTGTTCACGGAATCGCGCACGCCAAAAATTTCCTTTCGCACGTAGTCCTTGTTGTAGAACTGGCGGTCGTAGCTTACGTTCAAATAGAACGCCTGAACCCATGGGCGCACAATGGCGCGGTTTCGGGCAAGAACGCTGTTTCGGTATGTGCCGTAATAGTAGATGCGGTACGTGCGGTCGGCAACCGGTGGGTAGTTCATAAAGCCATTCTCAAAGTGGCTTGGATAGAACATAGGTCCAATGACGTCAACGTAATGCGCCATCATCTCTACGTCCTGACCGGTGCGCGTTCCGCTGCGGTACCAACCGTTCGCGCCGTAAATGTCAATTCCAATCGGAGCCTGAATGTTCTGGCGCGCATAGCTCAGGAACGAAACCAGCGCGGCTTCCTTGTCCATTCCAGGGCTTTTCCAGCGGTAGCTTGCCTGCCGCAGGTTATAGCCGTCCGTCGGAAAGCGGATGTAGTCAAACTGAATCTCGTCAAAGCCGCGGAAAATAAGCTCCTTTGCAATGTGAATGTTGTATTCCCACACCTCCGGGCAATACGGATCAACCCAGTTTTCATCGTAGTACACCGCGTTTTTGCCGGTTACCTCGCCGGTTTCCTCGTCAACAATGTCCTCGTACTCGCGGATTCCCATCCACGGCGCGTTTGTGTTGTAGTTCCACACAGCGTATTTTGAGCCGCCAAACTTTGCAAGATTCCTGTCCTTAAAAACGACGATTCGCGCGATAAGGTACACGTTGTCCTTTTTGAATTCGCCTACAAAATGATCCAAGTCAACGGCATACTGCGTTATCTTGCCCTTCTGGCGCACCAGCGGATCCTTTGCGTCGTAGCGCAGCAGACCGTAGTCGTCCTTCATGTCTATTACAAGGCTGTTCAGCTTGTTTTCTTTTATCAGCTTGCGGAATTTATCAATTCCCGCCTGAAGCCGGCACTGGTAGGCAGACGCATAAATGGACTTTTGATTCCGCGCGACCTCGCCATATTCAGAATTAATCGTACCCGGATACAAAAGCCACAGCTCGTTAAGGCAGATTCCCTGCTTTATGCCGCTGCGGGTATACGGAATCCATGCGGTGTTCAGATTGCCCGGCACCGCAGAAAAATTCTTTTTCCATGACTCAAGGTTCGCCATTTCCTGCGGAGCGTCAAACTGCGTCATGTCAATCGCGCATACCGACTCATTCTTTGTGTAGATAAGCTTTCCGTCGGCAACGGTAAGACCGTCAAGCGTTTCCGCAGGCTCCGTTCCCTTGTATACAAGCTCGCCGAAGCAGTCGTCCCAGTTCAGTTTATAAATACGCGGAATGAACGTGTTTGTCATGTACAGCTCAACAAAGCTGTTGCCGTCTGCATCGGTAGAAAGCACCGGAAGGATGTCGGCAATCTCATCTGGCGTGGTCATGGACGGAAGCATCTCAAAGCCCTTCGTTATGTCGTTCCAAACCGGTTTTGACGCGTCCGGCTTTATGTAGCTCAAGCCAAAAATCGGGTGGCTCATCAGAACCACAAGCTCCGTTCCTCTGGTGCCGTCGCTGAATTCCACCGGAAGCGAGCCGATTGCGCACGCCTTTACGCCCGGCGTTGCCCCGCTCATGGAGCCAAGGGATTTCCACGTGGTTCCAGCGTCGCGGCTCAGGTAAACGGCGTCCTTTGTTGCCGTTACAAGCTGGCGGGGATTAAGCGGGTTTGCGCAGATGTCCTTCAGGTCGGCAACCTGCTTTTCAAAGGTCGTGCTTTCGCCGTCATATCTTTTTAAGGTCAGAACAGGAAGCCCCTCGTTGCGAAGCTCAAAGGTCTCCAAATCAGAAGAAAACAGAATTCCCTTGCTGGTGCGGAAGTACCAACTTTCCAACGGCGAGCCGTCCTCGTCGGTATACTGAACTCGAAGAATCTGCTCAACGGAGCCGTCCGTCCACAATGGCACGGAAGACATTCCGGTATTCACCTTGAACAAACCCTTGGAGGAACCTGCCAAAAAGTTTTTTGTTTCGCCCGGTCGCTCCGGAATTTCTGCCACAGCATTTTGTTCCGGGAGATGGTACAATGGTTTTACTTTTTTAGCATATGCATTTGAAATAAGTACAAAAGTCAAAAAACAAAAAACAAATCTTCTCATACCTCATTTATCGGCAAAAAAAAAAGGCAAGTTAAGACTTCGTTAAATAAAAAAGCGGCGGCTCTTGATGACATCAAAAGCCGCCGCAAAGGAGTTTTATGAAACAAGAATGTTGTTATACTTTGAACTGATCAATCTGTGCACCGATTTTGTCGATGGAATCGCGGATTTTTTCAGAAACGCCGCCAAGCGCCACGCCGGTATCGTTAATCTTGCGTGCACCGGCAGACATCTGATTCATGCTGTCTTTCATGACAAGGGCAGAATTCTGAAGATTCTTCATCTCATCAAGAATCGCCTTGTTTCCTTCTGCCATCTCAACGGAAGCATTCTTTACTTCAAGCGTGCTGTTGTTCATGACAAGCAGCGCGTCGCTGATTTGCTTGGAACCTTCGTTCTGCTCTTCCATTGCAGACTTAATCTGAATGACAAGCTCGTCGGTTGTCTCAATCTGACCAGAAACAGCCTCAAACGCCATGCTTGACTCGTTGGAGGCGGTAACAACGCCCATAATTGATTCCGAAATGTTGCTCAGCTGGTCGCCGATTGTCTTTGACTGCGCCGTAGAAGTTTCTGAAAGCTTGCGGATTTCGTCAGCAACAACGGCAAAGCCCTTACCGGCATCGCCTGCGTGTGCCGCCTCAATGGCTGCGTTCATGGCAAGCAGGTTCGTTTGCTCTGCGATTGCCGAAATAGCGGCATTGGCTTCCTGAAGCATGGACGACTGCTGCTCAATCTGCTGGATACGCTCGTTCACATCCTGCTGCTTGCTGAAGCCGTGCTGCGCGTTCGTGCGCAAATCGCTGAACGACTGCGCCATCTTGTCAACGGAAGCGTTTACCGACTTGATGTTGCCAATCATCTGCTCTACTGCGGCAGAAGCCTGAGTAACGCCGGAGCTTTGGTTTTCAATCATATGCTCAAGAGACTCGATATTGGAAGCGATTTCGTTTACGGCACCGGCTGTTTCCTCAACACCGGCAGCCTGGGACGTAATCTGATTTCCGATTTCTTCGATGTTGCTCAAAATCTGCGTGATTGCGCTTGAGGTGTCCTGCGTGCTTGCCGTCAAGTCCTCGCCGGCAATGCTCAGCTCGTTCTTTGATGCTTTTACGTCTGAAATAATGGTCTGAAGCTTGCCAGAGAACGCGTTGAAGCCCTTTACCACGTAGCCAATCTCGTTGTTTGAGTCTATATCTATGCGGCGCGTAAGGTCTGCGTCGCCGGACGCGATGCCGGAAATTGCCTTCTCCACTACAGAAAGCGGCTTGAGCGCCGTAATCAGCAATGCGCCTGAGATTACCACAAGCAGAAGCACGCTTACAAGCGCAAATACAAACATGAGGGAACGGATTGTATTTACCAAGTCATAAATCTGATTGTCTGGAATAGAAAGCGCGAATGACCACGGCGTTCCCTCTATCGGAGTGTAGACAATCAGATCCTTGCCGACACGTCCATTCGCATTGATGAATTCAGAACCGCGCTGGCGTTGCGTCATTGCCTTGGCAACCTTAATCATGTCGCCATTCTTGCCGTTCTCGCCACCTGTGATTCCTGTAATGAAGTTCTTCTGCATTACAAAGTCCTTCTGCGGGTGCGCGATAACAAGACCGTCGCTTGCAATTAGGTAGCCGTAGCCCCTGTCGCCAATCTTAATCTTATTGATTTCCTCTGTGATAAGATTTATGTTCACAACGCCAGAAATCATGGCGAACGTTCTTCCATTCTTATCCTTGAGGGCGCGGGTAATGTGAATGACTGGCAGACCGGTGGTTTTTCCGATTACCGGATTGTCAACAAAGCTTTCCTTACCCTGCTGCATGACTGCCTTAAAATAATCGCGTTCACGGATGTCCGTAATTCCGCCAAGGTCAGTTCGCGCACGACCTTCCGGACCTGCAAGCATGATGTAGTCAAAATCTCCGTGCATGTCGCGATGCTCGGGATCCATAATCCATTCGTACACATTTTCCAAGTTGCCGTCTTCCATGATGTCTGCATGTACATATCCATTCAGCTCTTTAAAATATCCCTCCAAATCGTTTTGAAGCGAAAGCGCATAGCCGTCTATCATGTTGTTGTACATATCCAGGTCTTCGGCGATGATGTCTTTTTTAGCATTTGATGTAACAAAAAGAACCTGAATTACATTGATTGCGACTATCGTGATTCCGATAAGAAGCGCAAGCCGAGCTGTAAGACTTGTTCGCTTCTGATTAGTAGTATTACTACCATTCATAAAGAATAACCCCTTTATTTGGTCTTATAAACTCGTATTACATTTTAATACGAAATGTAGGTTTGTCAATTTTGTAACAAAAAAAATGAGAAAAAAAAATCTTGCTTGTGCGGGCATAAGGGCTGAGCGCGGGAGCAATTAAAGAAAACGCCTGATTCTTCCGATATTCTTAAAAAGAGGTCTATTATGAAAAAATCGCTGTCTTTAATTGGAATTCTCTTGCTTTCTTCTATATTAATAGCGTGCCATGATGTATCTGACGACGAGGTTGAAGAAACACTCAGCGTGGAATGGAATGCTGCCGCCAAGCACGTTATTATTTCTGTTCCGAACTTGAACGGCGCGGAATACATAAATATTTTCCGCAAGAATTCGGACGATGATGAATACAATATCGGCGAAATAATTCCTAAGAAAACCTCGCGCATTTCGTTCATTTTTTATGATGAGCTTGCGGCAAACACCAAAGACGGATACACATACCGCGCGCGCTACCGCCTGAACGACAACTACAAATATACCAGCTGGTCAAAGGCAGTCATTGTTTCTGACTCGGACTTTGCAAGCGAGCCAAGCCCGGTTCTTGCGCAAAGTGGCACAAAAGAAGTGATTTTGAATTATAAAACTGAGACTTCCAATTTGGTGCTGGAAAACGGCAGCATTGATATACAGCCTGAGCTTCTTTCTGCTGCTGAGGGCGGAACTTGCACGCAGGATTTTGCCGGAGACTACGCTGTCGTTCTTGCTCTGAAAACTGAAAGCGATGCGATTCTTGTAGGAATGGGCACAGAAAAAGGAAAAAGCGTAAACGAAGGAAAAGAGCGCCCAATGGTCTCAATCCTTCCGCTTGAATATCTTGAAAAGGAACTGAGCGTCATTGGCGTATTGTATCAGCGCGTAGAGCCAATATATGTGGATGACGACGAGGAAGAAGGAATCGAATACACGACAGTGCATTGGTCAACCAAAACAAAAATTGGACTGATGGTTGACGATGAGACTGCAAAGAATTTTACGGTAAAACGCCCGGGAACAGACGAAAGTTCGTACAGCTATACGGTTCCCGTCGAAAGTGAGCGCGCAGTTCTTGCCTTAGACTTTTAGAAAACCTTCAATAACGGTGTTTGCCGCAGAATAGACTTCGGAAATGTCCTTCTGATTCAGAATGGTCAGCTTAAAAATGGCGGACTCAATCAGTCCGTACAGAATTTCGTTTGCGTCCTTGATGTTTACCTTTCTGAATTCCCCGGAGCGGATGCCTCGGATTACGGCGCAGTTCAAAAGATGGTGCAAGCGGATTATGCGGCGGCGCACGCGTTCTTCGGTGTCTACGCCAGACTTTTGCAGCTGTGTCAGGTAGTCCAAAAGAACGGTGAACAGCTTTCTGTTTTCCGTGCATTTGTTCAGTATGAATTTTACCATGTCCTGCAAAACCTGCTGGGTTGAGATGCTGGTGTCGGTCGCGATTTTTATAAGAACGTCCTCAAGCGTGCTTAAAAGCTGTTTTATGCTCCACAAAAAAATCTCGCGCTTGTTCTTAAAATAAATGTACAGTGTTGTGCGCGTTATGGCACAGCGATCCGCAATTTTTTGGAACGTTACGTCCTCGTAGCCTTCTTCGATAAAGACATCGAGGGATTTTTCCAAGATTTCAAGTCTTCTTTTGTCGTGCTCAACCATGATGCTAGAACCTCACTTTTCCATTTGAAGATTTTACATTTGCCGCGTTCCGGGCTTGCGAATGTTTTTTTTCGCCGGAACGATTTTTTTCTGTTTTCTGCTTATATACGTACAGCGTTGTGTCTAAATTTCCCGCCTTGATGTCTTTTAAAAGCGTCGCGTAATGACCAAAGCTTTCTTGAAACTTTTTGTGCGACGTGATGATGCCAAATTCCCAGCCCTTGAAAGACTTATACAGCTCGTCCATTGAGCGGTACAGTTCTTCTGCCTGTGCTTCGTCGCCAAGGCGCTCTCCGTAGGGCGGATTTGTAAGGATAAGCCCCGTGTCGTACGGCGCGGAAAGCTCCGTAAAATCTGCCTGAATGAAGTCGGGGCGGATTATTTTTGCGTCGCTGCCTATTGTTTGAAGCGCGCGTCCTGCCATGACGCAGGCGTATTCTGCATTTTTCTTTGCGCGCTCAACTGCCTCGTTGGAAATGTCTGAGCCGGTAATGCGAACCTCTACGTCGGTGCGGATTTTTTCTGCTTCCTTGGCGCGGATTTCTGCGGCTCGTTCCGCATTGTACATAGGAAGCTTTTCTACCGCAAAGCGGCGGCCAAATCCCGGTGCAACGTTGTAAGCGTAAAGCGCGGCTTCTATTGCGATGGTGCCGGAACCACAGAAAGGGTCGTGCAGGGGCGTTTTTCGCCGCCACATCATTTCCTGCAGAAGGACGGCGGCAACCGTTTCGCGCAAGGGGGCAATGCCGCCGTCAACACGGTAGCCGCGCTTATGCAGCGGAAGTCCTGACAAATCAAGCAGGATGAGCGCGTTGTTCTGCTCCATGTATACGCGTACAGAGAATTCGTCGCCGGTTTCCGGCATGCTTGACATGCGGAACCGTTCCGTCAATTTTTGGTAGACCGCCTTTTGCACCACAGACTGAATCGCGTGCTCTGAATTCAGCTTGCTTTTGTGGCAGCGCACCTTGTCAATCGTAATTTTTGAATCTTTCTTAAAATAGTCGTGCCAGGGAATGTTGTATACGCCGTCAAACAGCTGGTCAAAATCCTCTGCGTGGTAGGAGGCCATCTGAAGATACACGCGGTCGGCAGTGCGCAGGCACAAGTTCGCGCGGAACAAAGCGTCGTTGTCGCCCTCAAAAAAAACGCGGCCGGGCGCATTGCCCTTTAAAGAGTAGCCCAAAAATTTAATTTCGTTCCCAAGAACCTTTTCCGCCCCTACGGGACACAGCGCAACAAGCGTATTCATATAGAAGAATATAACATTTTTACAAAAACAGGGCAATTGTCAAAATGACATTTTTTAATGAATTGTCAAAATTTTAGTCTTAAAAGACCCAAAAAAATAACCTCATGGCGAACTTTTAATCTTGCGCCCCTTGATTTGCATGCGCTCTTGCAATGCGGTACAATGGGGGCGTGAGATTTTGGGCAGTGGTTTTGGCGGCGGCGATGGTTTTTGCGCCGTACGCCAAAAAAATTCCGCAGGTTGGTTCTCTTGGCGAAGAGGCGGCGCAAAAAAGCGCACGCCTTGTTGTGTCCGAAAAATTTTCCTGCGCGCTGGAAATTATAACGCCCCAGAAATTGGTGGCAGAGCGCAACGCAGAAGAAAAATGCTTTGGCTACTCTATTGCCGTTCCGCCCCGCGCACCGCAGCTTTTGCGCGCTTTTTGTGTGCTGATTGCCGTCGTTTTTGCTGTAAAATTACTTCACAAATTCCTTCTGATTGTGCTGCTGTTGCAGACCGTCCGCTAGACGCGTTTTTTTTTTACACTTTCTTCTATATATAATTAGTATTTCTCGATTTTTTAGAGGTAAACCATGATTCCATATATTATTGGCTGCGTTATTTTTGCGGCTGTTATTTTTGTATGTGCTCTCTTTTTTAGCTGAGCAGCATGCGTTCTGCAAAGGTTCCTGCGCCGGGGTGTAAGGGCGGCGTAGCCGTTCAAAACGGACGGAACGTAGTGCAGGACGTTTTGAATGAGCGCGAGCGGAACCCTGGAACACCGGTTACGAGTTCCGTTTGCGCCCTTGTTGTTGTTTTGTAATTTGACTGACATAATTCTTTTGGCTTGGTATACTGTTTGTATGACGAAACAGGATTTATTGAAATTGCAGAATGGAAGCGACATCCGCGGGGTGGCGCTGGAAGGTGTTGAGGGCGAGCCGGTGAACCTGACCGAGGAAGCCTGCCTTAAGATTGGAGCCGCGTTTGCGCTGTGGCTTGGCAAAAAAACGGCTAAGCCGCTTGATCAGCTTACGGTGGGAATTGGGCGGGATTCGCGCATTTCTGGACCGGCGCTTGAGGTTGCCGTTGCAAAGGGGCTTATTGATGCCGGCGTGCGCGTTGTGCGCTGCGGAATGGCGACGACGCCTGCAATGTTCATGTCGATTGTGTTTGACGACACACATTTTGACGGTTCGGTTATGATTACGGCGAGTCATCTTCCGTTCAATAGGAACGGTCTTAAATTTTTTGATTCTGACGGCGGGCTTGAGCATGAGGACATAACGGCGGTGCTTGAGCTGAGCGACGCGCTTGATGTAAAAAAAATAAGCGCGGCTGACATTTCTAAAAGCGGCGTGTACAACCTGATTGACGCGTATGCCGCTCATTTGCGCAGGGCAATTTGCACGGGGTTGGGCGCTGGCGAGGGCGACAAACCGCTGCGGGGGCTTAAGATTGTTGTGGACAGCGGAAACGGTGCTTCGGGATTTTTTGTTGACAAAATTTTGCAGCCGCTTGGTGCAGACACCGCTGGAAGCCAGTTTTTGGAGCCGGACGGCTCATTCCCGAATCATATTCCCAATCCAGAAAACAAGGCGGCGATGAAGGCCATTCAGGACGCGACGGTAAAAAATGGCGCCGACCTTGGTCTTATTTTTGACACCGACGTTGACCGCATGAGCGCCGTGCTTTCTGACGGAAGGGAGGTGAACCGCGATGCCATTATTGCGATGGTTGCGGCAATTCTTGCGCCGGACTATCCAGGCAGCACCATCGTTACAGACAGCGTGACCAGCGACCGGCTTACGTACTTTTTGCAGGATGTTCTTGGGCTTACGCATTTGTGCTATATGCGCGGCTACAAGAATGTAATCAACAAGCAGAAAGAACTGAATGCGGCGGGAACCGTTTGCCCGCTTGCAATGGAAACCAGCGGGCACGGCGCGCTTAAGGAAAACTATTATCTGGACGACGGCGCGTATCTTGCGGTAAAGCTGATTGTGGCGCTTGCCAAAGCTGCCAGGGACGGAAAAAAGCTGGACAGCTTTATCGAAAAACTTCCGCCGCTGGTTGAGGAAGGCGAATTCCGCTTTAAAATTACTGCGGAGCGCTTTAAGGAATATGGCGCATCCGTTCTTAAAACGTTTGAGGAGCGCGCGCACCATAACGGCTACGTCATGCCAAAAAGCTACGAGGGCGTGCGGCTTTCATTCAAAGAAGGCGACGCGCAGGGCTGGATACTGCTAAGAATGAGCCTGCATGACCCGGTTATGCCGATGAATATTGAGGGCGCGCGGAATGGTGACCTTGCGAAGCTTGTAAAAATCGCACAGAACCTTATGGCGGGCTTTGACGAACTTGATGTTTCCTGCCTGAAATAACGGGAACGGAACGTTTTTGTTTTGAAGGCAAAGATAGGCCGCATGGCGCAGAACATGTAAGGTGCTTCTGCAAAATGCGGCTTTTTTCATTTTTCACTCATTTTGTATATAAAAAAATTTTGAATTTTCATATTTTATAGTATAATGAATGCACTTGATTCTTAGTTAGGAGTTTGTACTTATGTTCAAATCATTGAAAGTTCGTTTTATGGTTATTTTTGGGGCGTTCATTTTGGTGTCTCTTACAATTGTAACCATTCTTTCTGCACGGCAGATTTCTGATTTGGCAATTACGTTTGCGGCGTCGCAGGGGGCGCCAATTGTTCAGAAGGTTGCATCGCATATTAACGGCGATGATTTTGAAGCCTTTACGCGTCGAATGGACGATTCCGATGATTATTATGAGGAAACACGCCTTTGGATGCTCGACCTTAAGCAGGCAACCGGCTGCCAGTTTTTGTATACTATGGCAAAAATAGGAAATACATATCAGTATGTTATTGACGGAAGCTGTGACCCAAGCGACGAGGAGAATTTTTCTGCCTGCGGAGACGAGGAAGACCTTGAATCCTGGGGAGAAGCGCCGCTCACCACGTTCCGAACCGGCGAGCTTACTCACTCTGACTTTGAGCAGCAGGAAGGCTGGGGCTGGATTATCAGTAATTACATAGGTATCAAAAACTCGTCTGGCAGGGTTGTCGGCATGATTGGCTGCGACTTCAGCGCGGGCGACATACTTCATTCAATGCAGTCTGAAATTACAAAAATCGCGGTCATTTCATTGATGCTGCTTATCATCGGTTGTATAACCATTTGGGTTGTGTCTAACCTTATGTTCCAGGCAATGCAGAAAATTTCTGATTCTATGGAAGCAATTTCTACTGGAAAGGCGGATCTTACTTCTGCAATTCCGGAGGAAGGTGGCACTGAGCTTGAGGCGCTTGCAAAGAACTGCAACAGCGTTATAAGCAGCCTTGGTCGTTTGATAAAGAACCTTCAGGAAGAAAGCTCCGTGCTTCAGACCACAGGAAACCAGTTGTACGAAAAAATGAATTCACACATCGGGCAGATTGATTTGACCGTTGCCAATGTGAATACGATTGCTGACGAAATTGATTCCCAGACCGACAAGATTGGGCAGGTTGCCACCAGCGTTAGGAACGTTGACACGCAAATTTCCGGCGTAAGCGGAAAAATGAAGGATCAGCAGGACGCGATTCAGCAGGCATCAAGCGCGATAGAGCAGATTTCTTCTAATATAGAGTCAGTAACTCAGACGGTTGAAAAAATCTCCCGCGAATACGACGTGCTCGTAAAGGAATCCGAGACCGGTCGTTCCAATCAGGAGAAGGTTTCGCATCAGGTTACGCAAATTTCTGAGCAGTCAAAGAATCTTAATATGGCGAACCAGGCGATTGCGGCAATTGCCGCGCAGACAAACCTGCTTGCCATGAATGCCGCTATTGAGGCGGCGCACGCGGGCGAGGCGGGTAAAGGGTTTGGCGTTGTTGCGGACGAAATACGAAAACTGGCCGAAACCTCTTCAAAGCAGTCAGGCGAGATTAAGAATCTTTTGGGCGGCATTACTGTTGCCATCGACGAGATTGTTCAGTCGTCAAACATTTCCGTTCAGTCGTTCACGACGGTTGGCTCGCGAATCCTGAATATGGATAATCTTATGAAGGAAGTTAAGAACGGCATGGATGAGGAAACTCACGCTGTTGGCGACATCCTGAATACGGTTCGCACGGTCAATTCCACTACAAATGCCATTACGGACGCGTCAAATGAAGTTAAGAGCGAAAGTTCCCGTCTGTTCCAGCAGATTAACGAGCTTCAGTCCATTGCTCAGCAGACGCACGAGCGCTCAACGCAGGTTTCTTCTTCCATTGCGGAAATGAAAGACACTGCGCAGACTGCCGTTGATGCCAGCCAGCAGAACCGCGAGGCTGCCGCAAGCGTCATAGAGCTTGTGCAGGGCTTCAAGGTATAAGCCCGCGCTTTGCCGTTTTAAGAAAGGGAATGCCGACGGAAAGTTCCGTGCCGCGCATTCCCATTTTTTTTTTGTCCTGCCTATTGCAATTTATTTCAAAAAATTGTATAAAATGAGAACCTACGCTGTCTGTATGGTCGGCGTTCGGTATAGGTCTTTGAGTGTCGGCGGAATGTGGGAGTTCCTGCAGGTCCGGTATAACCGTAAAGTTAATTGCTTCGGCAGTTTTCAGGTGTATACGGCTCTTAGACGTGGCTCGTGCCGTTGGCATGGGCAGATGATCAAAGCGTCAGGGGTTTCGGCAGAATCTGTGGTACAGATTGAAGTCCCGGATGCCATACCGGTCATCAAAACAAGACGTTTGATGATGTTCGGTGGTTACGGAACACGGTATTTCGAAGAAGAGATGGAATATCAATTGAAAAAGTGCTTTTCAAGTCCGATTAATCACAAAGATAACCGTCCTCAAACAAGAATAAAAGTGTGTCTGCGAACGCTTTTTGCGGCTGTTGCTGCGGATTGTGTTCTGGCTTAAAGTGCAACACATTAAAAATAAAAATGCCGGTCTAGGTAAAAATTAAGCCGGCAAGGAGACAAACATGGCAAAGGAGAAGTTCATACGAACTAAACCTCACATGAACGTAGGTACCATTGGTCACGTAGATCATGGTAAGACAACTCTTTCAGCAGCAATCACTTCATATTGTGCAAACAAATATGGTGACAAGGCTCTCAAGTATGACGAAATCGATAACGCTCCAGAGGAAAAAGAGCGCGGTATCACAATCAATACTCGTCACTTGGAATATCAGTCAGACAAGCGTCACTATGCACACATCGACTGCCCAGGACATGCCGACTACATTAAGAACATGATTACTGGTGCTGCTCAGATGGATGGTTCTATCCTCGTAATCGCAGCTTCAGACGGTGTTATGGCTCAGACACGTGAGCACCTTTTGCTTGCTCGTCAGGTAGGTGTACCAAAGATTATCGTATTCTTGAACAAGGTTGACCAGCTTGATGGCGATGAAGAAATGTTGATGCTCGTAGAAGAGGAAGTAAAAGACACAGTTGCTTCTTACGGATTCTCTCCTGACACACCAATCATCAAGGGATCTGCTTTCAAGGCTTTGAACGAAGCTTCTAACCCAGAGAACACAAAGTGTATCGAAGAGCTTCTTACAGCTATGGATACATGGTTCGACGATCCGGAGCGCGCAGAGGACAAGCCGTTCTTGATGCCAATCGAGGACATCTTCACAATCTCTGGTCGTGGTACTGTAGTAACTGGACGTATCGAGCGTGGTGTTGTAAACATGGGTGATGCTGTACAGATTGTAGGTATCAAACCGACACAGGATACAACTGTAACTGGTATCGAAATGTTCCAGAAGACACTTGATCAGGGTATCGCAGGTGATAACGTAGGTATCCTTCTTCGTGGTGTTGAAAAGAAAGACGTTGTTCGTGGTCAGGTATTGGCTAAGCCAGCTTCTATCACTCCACACACAAAGTTCGAAGCTCAGCTTTACGTTCTTACAGAAGCTGAAGGTGGACGTCACTCTTCATTCCGCAACGGTTACCGCCCGCAGTTCTACTTCCGTACAACTGACATCACTGGTACTGTAATGCTTGGTGAAGGTGTAGAGATGGTTAACCCTGGTGATAACGTAAAAATCATCGGTGAACTCATCCACCCAATCGCTATGGACGAAGGTCTTAAGCTTGCTATCCGTGAAGGCGGACGCACAATCGCTTCTGGTCAGGTTACAAAGATTATCGAATAGTTAAAGGTTAGGCCGGTTTGCTGTCTGACAGGTCAAACCGGCTGTTCCTTGGAGGATTACACTAATGGCTAATGGAAAGATTCGTGTTCGACTTCGCGCATTCGATGTTGAGCTGATCGATCAGAGTGCTAAAGCTATCGTGCAGGCTGTACAGAAAGCAGGAGCAAAGGTTTCAGGACCTATCCCGCTTCCAACAAGAATCAACAAGGTAACTGTACTGCGTTCACCTCACGTAAACAAAAAGTCTCGTGAGCAGTTTGAAATGCGTACCCACAAGCGCCTTATTGACATCTTGAATCCAACAACTGATGTGATGGATTCTTTGATGAAACTTGAGCTTCCTGCAGGCGTTGCTGTAGAAATCAAGCAGTAAGTAACTGCTTAAAATAAAGGTACGGACCCTCCGGATCTGGGTTGGCGGCCGAAAAAGACGGAACGAAAGTTCCAATAGGAGAATATCAGAATGAAAGGTCTGATTGCAAAAAAAGTAGGAATGACACAGGTTTTCGACGAAGCCGGTAACTTAACACCTGTTACTGTGATCCGCGTTGATCCGAACACTGTTGTTGCTACTAAAACTAAGGAAACATGCGGATACGATGCTGTTGTTCTTGGCGTAGACGATTTGAAGGCTAGCAAGACAAACAAGGCATACGCAGGCATTTTCCCGGAAAACGTTTCACCGAAACGAACATTGAAGGAATTCCGTGACTTTGACGGTGAAGTTAAGGTTGGGGATTCAGTTGGTCTGGAACTTTTCAACGGAACACGCTTCTTGGATGTAACTGCTACTTCTAAAGGTAAGGGATTCCAGGGTGTAATGAAGAGATGGGGCTTCCATGGTGGACGTGCTACTCACGGTTCAAAATTCCATCGAGAAGCCGGTGGTACTGGTGCTTGTACAACTCCTGGACACTGTTTCAAAAATATCAAGATGCCGGGACACATGGGATTCAAGAGAATTACTGTTCAGAATCTCAAAGTTGTAAAAATCGACCCTGAACTGAATGTAATTTTAGTTCGCGGTGCTGTACCTGGAAACAAAGACTGCACACTCATCGTGAAGTCCGCAGTAAAGAAGAACTAGGAGATTAGGATATGGAAAAGAAAGTATATTCAACTTCTGGAAAAGAACTGCGTACAATCACACTTGATGACAAGGTATTCGGTCTTCCAGTAAATGATGATGTTATCTACTATGCTATCACAAATGAATTGGCAAACATGCGCGTTGGTACTGCTTGTACTAAAGGACGTGCTGAAGTTCATGGTAGCAATGCTAAGCCGTATAAGCAGAAGGGAACTGGTAATGCCCGCCGTGGTGATAAGAAGTCTCCGCTTATGGTAGGTGGCGGTACTATTTTTGGACCAAAACCAAGAGATTATTCTTATTCTATGCCTAAAAAGGCTAAGAGACTGGCAATTAAGTCAATTCTTTCTATGCAGGCTCAGAGTGATAGATTTACAGTTGTTGAGGATTTTACTGTAGAAAGCGGTAAGACAAAGGATCTCGCACAGATTCTTAACAATTTTGTTAAAGACGAAAGAACAGTAATCGTTCTGAAGGACGACGATGCAAAGATTAAGCAGGCTGGACGCAACTTGCCGACAGTTTCTTTCCTTTCATACAATCGTCTTCGTGCGCACGATTTGTTCTACGCTCGCAAGATTGTAATTCTTGAAAGCGCTGTAAAAAATCTTTCAGATTTTTATGCTGAAGATAAGGAGGCTAAATAATGAATTTTTCTGATATTCTTATTGAGCCTGTAGTTACAGAAAAGGCAAATGCTCTTCGTGAGCAGAATAAGTACGTGTTCATCGTGCATCCTTCTGCAACTAAAACACAGATTAAGGAAGCTGTAGCAAAACTTTTCAATGTAAAGGTTGTTGACTGCACTACTATCAATGTTATGGGTAAGGTAAAACGACTTCGTGGTAAACCTGGTCGCACAAGCTCATACAAGAAAGCAATTGTACGCGTCGCTGCTGGTGAGACAATCCAGGCATTCGAGGGCGTATAATCCGCGTAGACTAAGGGGAAACGAAAATGGCTCTTAAAGTGTATAAGCCAATTACTGCGGGTACACGCGGACGCGTAGACCTCGTCAGAGAAGAACTGACAACCGACAGACCCGAAAAAACTTTGGTGTCAGGTAAAAAGTCTAATGGCGGTCGTGGTCAGGGTGGTCGTATTTCTGTACGTCATCAGGGCGGCGGTCACAAAAGACGCTATCGAGAAATCGATTTCAAACGCAATAAGCACGGAATTCCGGGAACTGTTAAGACAATTGAATACGACCCGAACCGCTCTGCTAACATTGCTTTGATTTATTATGCAGATGGTGACAAGCGTTACATCATCGCTCCAAAAGGCTTGCAGGTTGGACAGAAAATCATGTCCGGTGAGAATGCAACTCCAACAGTAGGAAACGCTTTGCCTTTGGCAAACATTCCGGTTGGTTTTACAATTCACAACATTGAGCTTCAGCTTGGTTGTGGTGGACAGCTTGTTCGCTCTGCTGGTGCGAGTGCAATGATTGCTGGTCGTGAGGGTGATTACGTTATCGTACGTCTTCCGTCTAGTGAAATGCGCAAAATCAATGGAAAATGCTACGCTACAATCGGTGTTGTCGGAAACGAAGAGCACATGAATGTTCAGCTTGGTAAAGCCGGCCACAAACGCTGGCTTGGTATCCGCCCTACTGTTCGCGGTATGGCTATGAACCCTGTTGATCACCCGCTTGGTGGTGGTGAAGGTGCTGGAAAAGGACGTAACCCTGTTACTCCATGGGGACAGCCTTGTAAAGGTTACAAAACTCGCAACAAGAGAAAGACGTCAAGCAATTTTATTGTTTCACGCCGCAAGAAATAGTTGCATAGGAGATAACCGTGTCAAGATCTGTTAAAAAAGGTCCTTTTGTAGAAGCAAGTCTTTACAAAAAGGTTCAAGCAATGAACAAAGAAGCAGACCGTAAGATGATTAAAACTTACTCACGCTGCTCTACAATCATACCTGAAATGGTAGGTAATACTATTTCTGTATATAATGGTAAATCATGGATTCCGGTGTACATTACGGAAAACCTCGTTGGTCACAAGCTTGGCGAGTTTGCTCCTACACGTACGTTCCACGGCCATGGTGGTACAGACAAAACAGCTAAGGCTGGAAAATAATAGGTGGATATTATGGCTGAAAGAAAAGGTTATGTAGCCACAACTAAGTTCCTTATTGCTTCACCAACTAAGGTTCGTCCAGTTGCTCATTTGGTTAATCAGCAGCCTTGTACAAAGGCGTTGGCAATTCTTGCTAACATGCCGCAGAAAGGTGCTGGTCTTATCAGTGCAACTCTTAAATCAGCGATTGCAAATGCGCTGAATCAGAACAGTAAGCTTGATGAAGATATGCTTTACGTTAAAGAAATCAGAATTGATGAAGGTCCGAGACTCAAGAGAGTTTGGTTCCGCGCACGTGGTCGTGCAGATCAGCTTCTGAAGCGTATGTGTCATATTACC